>VGZQ01000039.1 GCA_016872535.1 Rhodospirillales bacterium
TACTACGCCGATCCGGAAATCGAACTCGCGTTCGGCACCCTGTTCGGCACCTTCGGGCCCGCGTTCTTCCGCCGTTACGGGGAACTGCGCCCGTTGCGGCCGGGTTTCTTCGAGGCGCGGCGCGATCTCTACAATCTCTATCCGCTGCTGGTGCACGTGCGCCTGTTCGGCGGTAGTTACGTCGGCGACGTCGAACGCACGTTGACGCGCTTCGGCGCATGAGGGGTGGACAAACGGCGGGGTTCGCCTCTAACCTCCGAGCGATACATGACGCGCCCCTTGCGTTGTTCAGTCACGTGGTGATCGAGAGGGACATGCGCGATCTTCTCCGCTGGCCGTCGTTCGGCGGATTATGCCGCGCCGCGATGGCGGCGCTGTTGATATTGCTGGCTCTTCCCTCCGCCGCGGAGTCGCCGCCGGGCGGCACGCGCGGCGAGCAAAGCGGTTCCGAACTTTGGCGCCAAATCCGCCAAGGTCAGGCATTCAATCTGAGCGGAACCACCTCCGGCACGCCCGTTCTGGTCCAATCCGAGGGCGCCGCGTGGCGGGCGTTGCGCAACGGCCCGATTTCGACCTACGGCGGATGGCTGCTGGCGGCGGCGGCCGCGGGCGTCGGCTTGTTCTACGTGGCGCGCGGCCGGATCCGTTTGTCCCGCCGCAGCGGCCGCACGCTACCCCGTTTCACTCACGCCGAGCGCGCGGCGCACTGGTTCGTCGCCGCAACCTTCATCCTGCTCGCGGCAAGCGGGCTCGTCATTCTGTTCGGCAAGTACGTGCTCCAGCCGGTGATCGGGGTCGGCGCGTTCGCGGTGGTCGCGAGCGCCGCGTTGCAGGGCCATAACCTGTTCGGACCGTTGTTCGCCGTCGGAATCGTGGCCATGTTCGTTCTTTATCTCAAGGACAACTGGCCGCGCGCCGCCGACGTCGCCTGGGTGCTGAAGGGCGGGATGTTTTTCAAGGGCCACGTCAGTTCCTGGAAGTTCAATTTCGGCGAAAAAACCTGGTTCTGGATTTCCTCGCTCGGCGGATTCGCCCTCGCCGGCAGCGGGCTTTTGCTCGATTTCCCCTGGCTCGCCGAAACCGTGCAGCAGCTTCAACTTGCCCACATCGTTCACGTCATCGCGGCGTTGGCGGTGATCGCCGCGTCCCTCGGGCACATGTATCTCGGCACGATCGGGGTCGAGGGCGCGCTCGAAGGCATGACCACGGGACGAGTCGACGAAACCTGGGCGCTCGAACATCACGATCTCTGGGCCAAGGACGTAATCGCGGCCGAAGCCGAGAAGGCCAAGACCACGACGCCCGCGCCTCCATTCGTACCTGGTCGCGCACCGGCGGAGTAAAGGGACGGCAATGGACATCATCGGCTTCATCGAAGGGCCGCTCTGGTACTTTTCGGCCACGGTGTTCGTCGCGGGCGCCTTGTGGCGACTCGCCGGCATCCTGCGTTTCGGCCGCAAGCCCGACCTGAGCGTGCCGCGCGGCTCGGCGCTGGCCGGGGCCGTGCGCGGCTTCTTTCTCCATTTCGTGCCCCACGGCGGCTTCGGCCGGCGGACCGCGTTCCATCTGTTCGCCGGCTATCTGTTCCACATCGGCCTGTTCGCGCTGCTGTTCTGGGCGGCGCCGCATGTTGCTTTCCTCGAAAAGCGCGTGCTCGGTTTCGGCTGGGAACCGTTGCCGCATTGGGGCTTCGTGATCGCGGCCGAAGCCGCGTTCGCCGGACTGATTCTGCTCTGGTTCCGGCGCATCTCCGATCCGGTCCTGCGGACGATTTCCGACGCCGACGACCACATCGGCTCGTGGCTGACCTTCATCGTCATGTTGACCGGCTGCCTCGCGTTGCAGGAAAGCCACGCCGAGCTGCGCGCGTTGCACATGCTGACGGTCGAACTGTGGCTGATCTATTTCCCGTTCAGCCGCCTGATGCACGCGGTCACGTTCGTCTTCAGCCGCTCGTATACGGGCGCGACCTACGGGCGCCGGGGAGTGACCCCGTGACCTCCGTCCGCCCCGAGGCCAAGAGCGCTTCCGCCGCGGTCGAGAAGTTTCTCGCCCTCACTGACGCGGCCGTCGCTTCCTATCTCGAAGCCTGCGTCCATTGCGGCGAATGCGCCGAGGCCTGCCACTTCTACCTCGTCACCGAAGACCCCAGATACACGCCGACCCATAAGCTCCGGCCGATGGCGCGGGCTTACCGGCGCCACAAGGCGCCGTTCGCGCCGTTGAAGCGTGCCCTCGGCCTCGCGCCGTCCGAGGTCACCGAAGCCGAACTGGAGGAATGGGCGCCGCTGGTTTACGATTCCTGCACCTTGTGCGGGCGCTGCACGGTGGTGTGCCCGATGGGCATCGACATCGCCGGCGCAATCCGCAAGATGCGCGAAGGCATGACCGCGGGCGGATTCGCGCCCGCCGATCTCTACAAGGCCGCCGACCTGGCGATCGCCACCGGCAGTCCGCTCGGGGTGCGCGAAAAGGCGCTCCGGAAAACGATCGAGATTCAGGAAAAGAAAACCGGCATTCCGGTTCCGCTCGACCGGAAGGGCGCCGATTACCTGGTGATCCTGTCGGCGATGGAAATCGTCGGCTTTCCCGGCACCATCGGCGCGCTCGCCAAGCTGTTCAGGCAGGCGGGCATCAGTTGGACCATCTCGACCAAGACGTTCGAGGCGACCAACGTCGGCATCCAGATGGGCTCCAGGGAGGTGGCGGCGACCTTGGTCGGGCGCATCGTCGCGGTCGCCGAGGAACTCGGCGTCAAGTACGTCATCAGCCCCGAATGCGGCCACGCCTATGGCGCGCTCAAGTGGGAAGGGCCGAACCTGATCGGGCGCGCCTACGCGTTCGAGGTCGTGCACATCGTCGAGTTACTCGCGCGCCTGCTCAAGGAAGGCCGTATCCGCGCGCGCGGGCGCGATCCGCGCCGGCTCACCTTCCACGATCCCTGCCAGTTGGTGCGCCGGGGCGGGCTGGTGGAGGAGCCGCGCGCGGTCCTGCAGGCGGTCGCGCCCGATTTCGTCGAGATGAAAAACGCCGGGCCGTGGAACGTCTGCTGCGGCGGAGGCGGCGGCGTCAGCACCAACTCGCGGGCCGAACCCCTTCGCCTCGCCGCGTTCCGCTGCAAGAAGGACCAGATCGATGAACTTGGCGGCATCGAGGCCATGGTCACGGCTTGCGCCAATTGCCGCAACGTGATGGAGGAAGCGATTGAACATTACGGCATGGATCTGCCGATCGTCGGCCTCGGCGAACTGCTCGCCGATTACCTGGAGCCGTCTGCCTGACAATCCAAGACCCATTCATCATGGAATCCGCCATTCTCGCCGTCGGCCTCGCCGCCGGCACGCTGACCACGCTCGCCTTCGTGCCGCAGGTGGCCAAGGTGTATCGCACCCGCTCGACCGGGGATATCTCGCTCGCCACGTTCGCCGCGCTCGTGCTCGGCACGGCGCTGTGGCTGACCTACGGAATTCTGCTCGGCGAAATTCCCCTGATCGCCGCCAACGGCGTTTCGCTCGCCCTGGTCTCCGCCGTGCTGTGGGGCAAGCTTCGATTCAAATAAGCGCGCGGCTCAGTCGAGCTGCAGCGTCAGCGACTTGAGGTAGGCCGTCTCGGGCAGCAGCGGATGCACCGGGTGGTCGGGCCCGGCCCCGGTGGCGCGCAGGACGCGCCCTTCGCGCCCGGCCCGGGAAACGCCGCCCGCGACTTCCAGGGCGAACGCTTCCGCCGTCACGTTGTGGGAACAAGACGCAATAAAAAGGAAACCGCCCGGCGCGACCAATCCCGCCGCCAGGCGCGCGAGCTTGCGATAGCCCTTGAGGGCGGCGGGAACGTCCTTCTTTGAGCGGGCGAAGGGCGGCGGGTCGGCGACGACGATGTCGAAACGCTCGGGCCCGGCTGCCAGCGCCTCCAGGGCGTCGAAGGCGTCTTGTTTGCGGAACTCGCAGCGCCCCGCGACCCCGTTCTTCGCCGCCGCTCGTTTGGCGAGATCGAGGGCGGCCGCCGAACTGTCGACGGCGAGCACGCGCCTGGCCCCTTGCGCCGCCGCGACGGCGAAACCGCCGACGTAGGAATAAAGATCGAGGACCGATCCGGCGTCTCGCGCGAGATGGGCGACGAAGGCGCGGTTGTCGCGCTGGTCGAAGAACCAGCCGGTTTTCTGGCCGCCGAGCGGATCGGCGAAAAAGACGAGGCCGCTTTCCTCGACCTCGACCGGGCCCGAGAGTTCGCCCGACACGAGGCGCGCATACGTTTCCAATCCTTCGAGCGCCCGGAGCGGGCTTTCGTTGGCAAGCACCACCGCGCGGGGCCCGAGAACCTCGTCGAGGGCGGCGAGGATTTCGGGCGTCAAGGTTTCGATCCCGGCCGTGCCCGCCTGGAGGACGCAAGTTCCGCCGAGGCGGTCGACGATCAGGCCGGGAAGCCCGTCGGCTTCGGCGTGGATCAGGCGATAGAACGGCTTGGCGTAGAGGCGCTCGCGCAGCGCGAGCGCCGCCCGGAGCCGCCCGGCAATGAACGCGCGGTCAATCGGCGTGTCGGCGTCGCGCGCGAAGGCGCGGAAGGCGATCAGGGTTTTTGGGTTGAAGGTGCCGGTCGCGACGAATTTGCCATCGACGCGCACCAGTTGGGCGAGCGCGCCGGGAGGGATCGCCTTGGCCGCCGCGTCCATGCGGATTTCGTTCGAATACGCCCACGGATGTCCGAACCCGACGCGCTTGTCGCGGCCGTGCAGCAGATAGACGCGGGGAGGGGATGCCGAATGAGGCGATGTCATGAAACGACGATGGCGTGGATTTTACTCCCCCGCCGCGGCGCCCTCGCGGCGGGGATCGGCGACGCCGAGCAGCGCGGGCGGATCACCGGGGCGGACGCGGACGGCATTGACGCCGCTCTCCAGCTCGATGATCGACACCCCGTGGCCCTTGGCTTCGAGCGCGACCTTGAGCGCCTCGAGCGCCGAGCCTTTCTCGATCTCGATGCCGCGGCCGCGGTCGAGCACGTTGGCCGCGCGCACCGCCGCGCCCACGTCCATGTCCCAATCGAGCGCGGCGATCACGGTCTTGGCGACGTAGCCGATGATGCGCGGTCCCCCGGGCGAGCCGAGCGCGAGCACGGGCCGGCCGCTGCCGTCGAACACGATCGTCGGCGCCATCGAGGAACGCGGGCGCTTGCCCTTGGCCGGCGCGTTGGCGACCTGGCCGCCCTGACGGGTCGGTTCGAACGCGAAATCGGTGAGCTGGTTGTTGAGGACAAACCCGGCGGCGACGATGCGCGCGCCGAACCGGCGCTCGACGCTCGCGGTCAGGGCGGCGACGTTGCCGGCGGCATCGACCACGGTGACATGGGCGGTGGATTCGCCTTCGTCCGCAATTTCCCCGGTCCAGGGTTCCGCGAATTCAATGCCGCCCGAATCTCCCATCAGGGGCATGCCCGGCGCGACCTTGGGTGCGGCGCGCGTGCGCGAAATGCCCTTGGCCCGTTCGGCGAGGTAATCGGCGGCGATCAGTCCTTGGGTCGGCACCGGCACCGAATCGGGATCGCCGACGTACACCTCGCGGTCGGCGAAGGCGCGCCGCGAGGCTTCCGCGATCAGGTGCACGGCGGTTGCCGAAAACGGCTTTTCCGCCTTGAGATCGAAGGGAGCGAGGGTTCCGAGAATTTGCAGCAGCGCGATCCCGCCCGACGACGGCGGCGGCATCGAACAGACCCGATGCGCGCGGTAGGACAGGCAGATCGGCTCGCGCGCCTTGACGCGGTACTGAGCGAGATCGGCGGGCGCGAGCACGGTCGGGTTATGGCGCGCCTCGCGCACGGCGCGGACGATGGCATCGGCCACGGGCCCGGCATAGAACGCGTCCGCGCCCTGATCGGCGACCGCGCGCAGCGTGGCGGCGAGCGCGGGGTTCTTGAGGCGATAGCCCGCGGGTCGGGCCTCGCCCTTGTCGTCGAGGTAGAGCTGGGCGGCCTCGCGCGAGGCCTTGAGATCGTTCGCCGCCTCGACGATGGCGCGATGCATCGTCTCCGACACGGCGAACCCGTTTTCGGCGTGGCCGATGGCGGGCGCGAACAGGTCCTTCCAGGGAAGCTTGCCGTGAGCCTTGTGCGCGGCTTCGAGCAGGCGGACGAGGCCGGGCACGCCGACCGGTCGGCCTCCGCGCGCGGCGATCCCGAACGGCATCGGCTTGGCCCCCTCCATGAACATGCCGGGGGTGGCGCTGTCGGGCGCGGCCTCGCGGCCGTCGTAGGCGAGAAGGTTCTTCTTGTCGGCGTCGAAATAAAGCAGGAATCCGCCACCACCGATTCCGGAGGCGTGCGGCTCGGCCACGCCCATGACCAGCGCCGCGGCGGCGACCGCGTCGGCAGCCGTGCCGCCGGCCGCGAGCGCATCGCGTGCGGCTTCGGCGGCAAGCGGATGGCTGGCCGAAGCGACAAATCGGCTGGCGGCGAATTCGCCGGCCGGCGGGCGCGTCTTCGGCGCCGGCGCGGGAGCAGGAGCGGCGACCGGTTGGGCGGCGGGAGGGGCGGCCGCGGGAGCCGGTTTCGGCAGCTCCAAGTCCATCTCGGCGCAGCCGGCCAGCAGCGCGGCGGCGGCAACGAGCGCCAGCAGCCCGCCCATGGCGGCGCGCCCCTCCGGTTTGGCGGTCATGGCGGCGTGTTCTCCCCTCAAGAACGCTTTTGCGCGGCGCAACCTTACCGTAATCCGGCCAAAATCCCAATGATTACAAGCCCGCGACCCATACCGCGGCACGCGGTCGGCGGGTTTTCGAGGGGCATTTGACTTGGGTCAATTATGGTTTCAGCCTACGCCATTAATACACCCCAGACGACGTCCCGCCATTCGTCGGCGGACCGGCGCGAGATGTAATAAAGCGTAGGAGGGGAAGAGAAAAATGACGGCAGATTCGAGCGCCGACGCAACGGCGATTCCCTACAACGACGACATCGTGCGCAAGTTCGTGGTCGCCACGGTTTTCTGGGGCGTGGCCGCGTTCACGATGGGCGTCGTCATCGCCCTGCAGCTCGCGTTTCCGGTTCTCAATCTCGACCTCGAATGGACCACCTTCGGCCGGCTGCGCCCGGTCCACACCTCGGCCGCGATTTTCGCCTTCGGCGGCAGCGCCCTGTTCGCGACTTCGTTTCACGTCGTCCAACGCACCTGCCGCGCGACGCTGTTCGGCGGCCCGGGGCTCGCCAATTTCATCTTCTGGGGCTACCAGTTGGTGATCGTGCTGGCGGCGACCGGCTATGTCCTCGGCATCACCCAGAGCAAGGAATACGCCGAACCCGAATGGTACGTGGACCTGCTGCTGACGATCGTATGGGTCGCCTATCTGATCGCCTACGCGGGCACGCTGCTCAAGCGGCGCGAGCGGCACATCTATGTCGCCAACTGGTTCTTCCTCTCCTTTATCCTGACCGTCGCGGTCCTGCACATCGTCAACAACCTCGCCGTGCCGGTGAGCTGGGCGGGGACCAAGAGCTACACGGTCTGGGCGGGCGTGCAGGATGCCATGACGCAGTGGTGGTACGGCCATAACGCGGTCGGCTTTTTCCTGACCGCGGGATTCCTCGGCATCATGTACTACTACGTTCCCAAGCAGGCGGAACGGCCGGTCTATTCGTATCGTCTCTCCGTCGTCCATTTCTGGACCCTGATTTTCCTCTACATCTGGGCCGGGCCGCACCATCTGCATTATTCCGCCGCGCCCGACTGGCTGCAGACCCTCGGCATGACCTTTTCGTTGATTTTGTGGATGCCGTCCTGGGGCGGCATGATCAACGGCATCATGACGCTTTCGGGCGCGTGGCATAAGCTGCGCACCGATCCGGTTCTGCGGTTCCTGATCTCCTCGGTCGCCTTCTATGGCATGAGCACGTTCGAAGGGCCGGCGATGTCGATCAAGGCGGTCAACTCGCTTTCCCATTTCACCGACTGGACCGTCGGCCATGTCCATTCCGGCGCGCTCGGCTGGGTCGCGTTCGTCAGTTTCGGCGCGGTCTATTACCTGGTGCCGAGGCTGTGGGGGACCTCGAGACTCTATTCGCTCAAGCTGGTGACGCTGCACTTCTGGATCGCGACCATCGGCATCGTGCTCTACATCACCGCCATGTGGGTGTCCGGCATCATGCAGGGCCTGATGTGGCGGGCCTACGACAGCCAAGGCTTCCTGCAATACTCGTTCATCGAGACCGTGCAGGCGATGCACCCCTACTACGTGATCCGGGCGATGGGTGGCGTGCTGTTCCTCGCCGGCGCGCTGGTCATGGTCTACAACCTGATCCAGACGGCCAAGGGCCGGGTGCGCGACGAAGAACCGATCGGGCTGGCGCCCGCCGCCCCGGCGCGGGCCTGAGGGAGATCCGGTCATGGCCTTCAGCCACGAAAAAATCGAAACCAACGTCGTTCTGCTGTCGATCCTGATCCTGGTCACCATTTCGATCGGGGGATTGGTGCAGATGGTGCCGCTCGCGACCATGGACCAGACCATCGAGAAGGTGGAAGGCGTGCGGCCCTACAGCCCGCTCGAACTGATGGGACGCAACATCTACGTCCGCGAAGGTTGTTATCTCTGCCACAGCCAGATGATCCGGCCATTCCGCGACGAGGTCGAACGCTACGGCCATTACAGCCTGGCGGCCGAGAGCATTTACGACCACCCCTTCCAGTGGGGCTCGAAGCGCACCGGCCCGGACTTGGCGCGCGTCGGCGGCAAATACTCGAACGATTGGCACGCGCTGCATATGGTCAATCCGCGCGCAGTGGTGCCGGAATCGATCATGCCGGGTTATCCTTTCCTGGCGCGGCGCGAACTGCGCACCGACGACATCGCCGAGCACCTCAAGGCGCTGCGCACCGTGGGCGTGCGTTATACCGAAGACGACATCGCCAACGCGCTGGCCGATCTCAGGACCCAGGCCGGCGCGGACGACGGCGACGCGCGCGCGTTCGGGGAGCGTTACCCGAAAGCGCCGATGGGGGACTTCGACGGCGATCCCAAGCGCATCACCGAGCTCGACGCCCTGATCGCCTATTTGCAGGTGCTGGGGACGATGGTCGATTTCACCACCTTCCGGCCCGAACTGTCGCGGCGCTGAGATGGAGGCGACGTCATGAATTGGACCGAGCTGGTGTTGGGACTGGCCCCTTACTGGATGATGGGCATGATCGTGTCCTTCGGCGCGGTGGTGGCGTGGGCCTATTGGCCCGCCAACCGCCGGCGCTTCGAGGAAGACGGCCGGATCCCGTTCAAGGAAGACTGAAGGAGAGTCACCCGTGGCCAACGTCGATAAGGATACCGTCACCGGCACGGAGACCACCGGCCACGAGTGGGACGGGATCAAGGAACTGAACAACCCGTTGCCGCGCTGGTGGTTGTACGTGTTCTACGCGACCATCGTCTGGTCGATCGGCTATTGGGTGGTCTATCCGTCGTGGCCGACTTTTTCGACTTACGCCAAGGGCGTGCTCGGCTATTCGTCGCGCGCCGAGTTGGAGAAAGACATCGCCGCCGCCCGCAAGGCGCAGGAAGCGCAGCGCGCGAAGATCGCCGCCGCCGGAATCGCCGACATCGTCAAGGACCAGGATCTGCTGGTGTTCGCGACGGCGGGTGGCAAGGCGATCTTCGCCGAGAACTGCCAGCCCTGCCACGGCCCGGGCGGCGCGGGCCGGCCGGGCGGCTATCCGGTGCTCGCCGACGACGACTGGATCTGGGGCGGTTCGCCCGAGGACATTTTGACCTCGATCCGGGTCGGCATCCGGTCCGGGCACAAGGACGCGCGGGCGAGCGAAATGCCCCGTTTCGGGGATGCTCTCAAGGCGGCCGAGATCGCGGCGATCGCCGATCATCTGCTGGCGTTCGCGGGACAAAAGCCGAAGAGCGAGGCGGGCGCCAAACTGTTCGCCGAACAGTGCGTCGCGTGCCACGGCGAGGATGCAAAAGGTAATAAGGATCTCGGCGCGCCCAATCTCGCCGACGGTATTTGGCTCTACGGCGGAACCCGCGAGGCGATCGTCGCCCAGATCGCCAACCCGCGCCTGGGGATGATGCCGGCGTGGGAAAGCCGCCTCGATCCGGTCGCGCTCAAGATGGTTGCGGCCTATGTGTACGCCCTCGGCGGCGGGAAATAACCGCCATCCGGCTCGGGTTGCGCATTCGCGCCTTTCGGCTTAGATCGAATGCGGACTGCGCGTGTCGTCCGCCCGTTTTGGCCTTGGTATGAACAAATCATCTGCCGCAGCCGCGCCGGCGTCGCTCTACGCGGCGCGCGAGGACATCTACCCGCGCAAGGTGCAAGGAACCTTTCGCCGCCTGAAATGGGCGGCGCTGATCGCCCTCCTCGGCATCTACTACGGCGCGCCTTGGTTGCGCTGGGACCGCGGGCCCGAAGCGCCCGACCAGGCGCTGCTGGTCGATATGCCCGGCCGGCGCGCGTATTTCTTTTCGATCGAGATTTGGCCGCAGGAAGTCTATTACCTCACCGGGCTGCTCATCCTTGGCGCCATCGGACTGTTTCTCGTTACCGCGATCGCCGGGCGGGTATGGTGCGGCTTCACCTGCCCGCAAACGGTGTGGACCGACCTCTTCATGTGGGTCGAGCGCCTGATCGAAGGCGACCGCCCCGCGCGTATGGCGCTCGACCGCGCGCCGTTCTCGGCGGCCAAGGCGCTGAAGAAAACCGCCAAGCACGGGGCTTGGCTCGCCATTTCGTTTGTGACCGGCGGCGCCTGGATCATGTATTTCACCGACGCGCCCACCCTGATGCGGGAATTTTTCGTCGGCGCGTCCTCGCCCGAGGTTTACGGCTTCACCGCGCTCTTCACCGCGACCACGTATGTTCTGGCCGGGTTCGCGCGCGAGCAGGTGTGCATCTATATGTGCCCGTGGCCGCGCTTTCAGGGTGCGATGTTCGACGAGCATTCCCTGATCGTCACCTACGAGGACTGGCGCGGCGAGCCGCGCGGCGGCGCCAAGCACGGCCAATCCTTCGAAGGGCGGGGCCACTGCGTCGATTGCGGCTTGTGCGTGCAGGTTTGCCCGACCGGCGTCGATATCCGCAAGGGCCAGCAGATGGCGTGCATCGGCTGCGCGCTGTGCGTCGACGCGTGCAACTCGATCATGCCGCGCTTCGGATTGCCCGGAAACCTGATCACCTACGACTCGATCGCCAATCAGGCCGCGCGCATGAAGGGCGAAACCCCGCGCGTTCGCTGGCTCAGGCCGCGAACGATCGTCTACGCGGCGATCCTGCTGGTGGTCGCGGCGGCGATGGCGACGGCGTTGGCGCTGCGCGTGCGGACCGAGGTTCACGTCATCGCCGATCGCGCGCCGCTGTTCGTGCGGCTTTCGGACGGCGACGTGCGCAACGGCTACACGGTCAAGATCCTGAACATGGAGCGCGCCGACAAGGAGTTCCGCCTCGCGGTCGCGGGCGTTCCCGGGGCGACCCTTAACGTCCCCGGCTTCACGGCCGAGCAAGCCGATCATGCGGTCCTGCCGGTCAAGGGCGATTCGATCGGCACCTTCCGCGTTTTCGTGCGAACGCGCCCCGACCGGCTCGGAGCCCGCGCGCGCGACATCGAATTCGCCGCGACCGATGCCGTATCCGGGCGCGTTTACCGCCGCACCAATGTGTTCAACGGGCCATGAAGATCAGGGACTTGGCCAAGTCCGCGCGCAAACCGGGGTGGTGGTACCCGTGGGCGCTGTTCGGCGTGATGGCGGTGACCATGATCGCCAATGGTTTCCTCGCGTGGATCGCCGACGACACGTTTTCCGGTCTCGTCACCTCGCGCCATCGCGACCTCGGGCTCGACTACAACCGCGCGCTCGAAGGCCAGGCCGCGCAGGAACGGCTCGGTTGGCGCGCCGACATCGCGTTCGAGTCGCGCGGCGGCGGCGGCGTGATCGAGGTCCGACTTACCACCCGCGAGGGCGATCCGGTCGACGGCGCCGACGCCGAACTGCTGATCCGCCGCCCGGTGGAGGACGGCTTCGATCGCCGGGTCGGGCTGGTGGCGGAAGGAAACGGTCTCTACACCGCCCGCGTCGCGTTGCCCAAACCGGGGCAGTGGGCGCTCTATCTGCTGGTCCGGCGCGGCGACGACGTTTTCCAGCGGCAGACCCGGATCATGGCGCCCGAAGCCCCCGATCTGGTAATATCCGGCCCGCGCCAATAGGGCTTTGAACCCAGGGCATTTCCGACCATGCCGCCCGACACCGCTCCGCCCGCCGAACGGATCACGCCCGAACTCTTGCGCGCGCGCAAGGGTGGCGTGCCGATCGTCGCGCTCACCGCCTACACCAAGGCCGAGGCGCAGCGGCTCGATCCGCTGGTGGACCTGATCCTGGTCGGCGACTCGGTCGCCATGATCGTTTACGGCATGGACACCACCGTCGGGCTGACGCTGGACACCATGATCGCCCACGGCCGCGCGGTCACGCGCGGCGCCAAGCGCGCGTGCGTGGTGGTCGATCTGCCCGCCGGCAGCTACGAACGCAGCGCCGAACAGGCCTACACCTCGGCCGCGCGCGCGATCGCCGAAACCGGCGCGGCCGCCGTCAAGCTCGAAGGCGGCGCCGCGGTCGCCCCCGCGATCCGCCGCCTGGTCGGCGCCGGCATTCCCGTGCTCGGTCATGTCGGGCTGCTGCCCCAGTCGGCGGGCGAGGGCTTCCGCGTGCAGGGCCGCGACGACCTGTCGGCGACGCATGTGCTCGACGACGCGCGCGCGGTGGCGGAGGCCGGCGCCTTCGCCATGGTGATCGAGGGCACGGTCGAGCCGCTCGCGCGCTGCATCACCGAAACCGTTCCGATTCCGACCATCGGCATCGGCGCCTCGCCCGCCTGCGACGGCCAGATTCTGGTCACCCACGATCTGCTCGGGCTGTTCGCCGATTTCACGCCCAAGTTCGTCAAGCGCTACGCCGAACTGGGCGCGGCGACCGAAGCGGCCGTCCGTCAATTCGCCGACGACGTCCGCGCGCGCCGCTTTCCGGGCCCCGAGCACTGCTACGGCGTCAAGCCGGCGAAGGATTGAACCCCGTGCTCGGCATCGCGCGCGACGTCGCCGCGCTCCGCGCCCGCGTCCGCGATTGGCGCGGGCAAGGCGCGAGCGTCGGCCTGGTGCCGACCATGGGCGCGTTGCACGACGGCCATCTCGCGCTGATCCGCCGTTCGCTCGCGACCACGGCGCGCACCTGCGTCACCTTGTTCGTCAATCCCAAGCAATTCGGCCCCAACGAGGATTTCGCCCGTTACCCACGCGACGAGGCGCGCGATCTGACCCTGATCGAAAAGGCCGGCGCGCATCTCGTATTCGCGCCGTCGGTGGCGGAGATGTATCCCAACGGCCATCGGACCGGCGTGACGGTCACCGGCCTCGGCGACACGCTCGAAGGCGAATTCCGTCCCGGATTCTTCGCCGGCGTCGCCACGGTGGTGACGAAGCTTTTGTTGCAGGCGTTGCCCGACGTCGCCTTTTTTGGCGAAAAAGACTACCAGCAGCTTCTGGTTATCCGCCGCCTCGCGCGCGATCTCGACGTTCCGGTCGAAATCGTCGGCGTGCCGACGGTGCGCGAGGCCGACGGGCTCGCCTTGTCCTCGCGCAACGCCTATTTGTCCGCGTCGGAGCGGACGATCGCGCCGGCGCTTCATCGCGTCATCGCCGAGGCGGCACGGAATGTCGCCGCGGGCAGGCCGGCGCCGGCGGAAGAATCCCGCGCCATGCAGGCCTTGCGGGAGGCGGGATTCGGCAAGGTCGATTACGTCGCCGTGCGCGACGCCGAAACGCTGGAGGTTCCCGGGCCGGCGACCCGATCGCGCCGCGTGCTGGCGGCCGCCTGGCTCGGCAAAACGCGCTTGATCGACAACGTGGCGGCGTGAAGGGCGGAATGCTCGGCGACGCGGTCGAATACGCCATGTTGGAGTACGGGGGCTTGTTCCTGTCGGCGTTCCTCGCCGCGACGGTACTGCCGTTTTCGTCCGAGGCCGTTCTCGCGGGGCTTTACGCGGCCAAGGGCGGAGCCGAGGCCGGCGCCTTGCTCGCGACCGCGAGCGCGGGCAATACCCTCGGCAGCTTCGCCAATTTTCTGCTCGGGCGGTTTTTTATCCATTGGCGCGGCGCGCGCTGGTTTCCGGTCACGGCCGAGCGGCTTGAGCGCGCCGGTGCCTGGTTCCGCCGTTTCGGGTCGTGGTCGCTTCTGTTCGCGTGGGTTCCGGTGGTGGGCGATCCGTTGACCGTCGCGGCCGGGGTTCTGAGGGTCAATGTCTGGTTGTTTCTGACCCTGGTCGGGATCGGCAAGTGCGCGCGCTATGTGGCGGTGCTGTGGGCGACGTCCGCCGCCGTCTGACGCCCGGGGAGACGCCTCAAACCCGTGTTCGCTCGCTGAGGGTCAGCGCGATCGCGCCGACGACGAGAGCGAGCGCGGCGAATTCTGTCCAACCGAACGGCTCGCCGAGGAGTATGGCGCCGCTGGTCACGCCGAGCACCGGAATCATCAAGGTGCCGATGGCGGCGATATGGGTGGGAAACAGGGTTACCACCTTGTACCAGGCCCAGTATCAGAACCCGAGCGGCCCGACGATGCTGTAGGCGACGAGGATCACGATGCCGGTCGACCATTGCGCGGCCTCGGCGGTATCGAACGCGAACGCCGCGGCGACCATCGGCAGGCCCCCCAGCAACAGCTGCCAGCCGGTATGGGGCAGCACCGGAATCGCCCAGCCGATCCGTTTCTGCCACAGGGTTCCGGCGGCCCAGGTGATCGCCGCACCGGTCATCATCAGCGGGCCCATCGGCTCGGCCGCGAACCGCGCGAGATCGCCCGCGAGCAGCGCGCCGATGCCGGCCGCGCCCAGGACCAGGGCCAGCATCCGGCGCGCGCCGATCGGCTCGGCCAGAAAGAGGCGGGCGAGCAGTGCGGCCCACAGCGGCATGGTGAAGGCAATGACCGAGGCACGCCCCGAATCCATTGCCTGGACGCCGAAGGCGGAAAACGCGTGCCAGCCGGTGACGTTGAACAGCGCCGACACCAGCAGCGGCGGCCACGCCACCCAAGGCGCCACGATGCGTTGTCCGAGCGCCGCCGCCAGGACGAGGATCAAGACGCCGCTCGCCGGCACCATGGCGGCGCGGAAGGTAAAGGGCGGCAGGGCATCGAGGCCGATTTTCATGATCGGCCAGTTGACGCCCCAGACCAGCGTCACCCCGACCAGCAGAACGAAACCGGCAATAGGCAGTCGCGCGGCGGCGACCGTCGACGATCGCGCGGAACGGTCTCGATCGGGATTGGGACTCACGCCTTGCGGCGGATGAGGAACGTGTAGGTGTCGCCGTCCTGGCCGGATTCCACCAGGTCGTTGCCGGTGGTGCGGCAGAAGGCGTCCATGTCCTTGACCGAGCCGGGATCGGTGGACAGCACCTTGAGGGTTTCGCCCACCGGCACTTCCTTGATCGCCTTCTTGGTCTTGAGGATGGGGAGCGGGCAGTTGAGCCCGCGGGCGTCGAGCGTCGCACTCATGGGATAAGTCCTCGCTTGGATGCGGAGAATCTCCCGAATCCGGGACGCGATGTCAACGGCAGGTTTCGATGTATTGCAGGCAGACGACCCTCAGGCAGGAGGCGAGGTTTTTCTGGTCGGTGCCGACGCAATGGTCGTGAATCCGGGTAATCAACGCGGCCAAGGTGGAACCTTGTTTTTCCGCCAATTCCTCAAGCACGGTCCAGAATGCCTTTTCCAGACGAAGAGTGGTGGAATGGCCGTGCAGCCGGATCGACCGGCGGAGCGGCTTGTATTCCTGCGACGGGTCGGCGGGGCAGAGCGCGAACATGCGATCGAGCGGCCGCTTCGCATTCTCAACCGCGGGTTTCGGCGTCTCCCCGCGCGTTAGTTTGGGCTTGCCAGGACGTTCGGCGCCAATTCGTGCCATGCCGACCATGGTCTCGCCTTTCCTCAGATGAACAGGTTGATGTCCGACTTCAACGCGTTTTCCATGTAGGCGGCGGCGCCGGCCAACTCGATGCCGTCGATCAGATCTTCCTTCTTCATCTCGAACAGGTCGAGCGTCATCTGACAACCGATGATTCCGACGTCGGCTTCGATCGCGGCCGCGCGCAACTCGGGGATCGAGGCGACGCCCTTCTTCTTGATCAGGTTCTTCATCATGGTCGTGCACAGCGCGTCCACGCCGGGGATGATCGGCATCAGGTTGGGCATGGACATGTGCATGCCCATCATCGGCATTTCCATCGCCGGGTTGCCGAGGGTGGAGATTTGCAGGTGATCGAGGCTTTTCTTCAGGAGCTGCAGCCCGTAAAAGGTGAAGAACATCGACACCTTGACGTCCATGGCCGCTGCCGTGGTCGCGAGAATGAACGGCGGATAGGCCCAATCGAGGGTGCCCTTGGTGACGATGATGGACATCCGTTTCTGGTTGGCGGATTCGGCGGTCATGGCGCGCTTCGTTCCTCTCGATATGAAGGAAATTGTGGTCGGTTGCGGCCTGGCACCCCTCGCACCGGAGAAATGTAGCGTTCGCGCAACCGGATCAAGCCCAATTCGATCAAAAACTTAGGCGCCGCCTTCGGCCGCGCGGTAGTACCCGCTGCCTACGGAAATCGGCCGTTTTCCGGGAGATTCCCGCGGCGGGGGGGAATGTTGCCAGGAAAAGCCTGCGATCCAGGCTTAAATGAGTTTCATTCGGAATCTCAACTATGGGATTAAAAACCATGTGACCAAAAGGGCACACTCGGACGAAAAACGCATTTGCGTATTCCGATACTACATCGGGTCATTTTTGTTCGGTTAGTCGTAACAATCGAGAAAACAAGCAAGAACGCTCGTTTCGCCGCGCGACCGACGCGACGGCGGCGAGGGTGGCCTCACGACTTATCGAAGGGGAAAAGACTCATGCGACCGACCATCCGGATTTTTGCTCTCGGGCTCTTGGCGACCAGCGCGCTCGCGGGCTTGCCGCGCGACGCGGCCGCGACCAACGGCATGAACCCGATCTGCTACGGCACCGACAACTGCGGCATGGGCGGCGCCGGCATCGCGGTCACGGGCAACGCCGCGGGCGCGATTCTCAATCCCGCGCTTTCGGGCCGCGCCGGACGCGAGCTGCTGATTTCGGCCGGTTGGCTGCACGCGGACGTGACCGGCCAAGTCAAAGGGACCGCCAACGGCAACAACACGGCCACGCCTCAGGACAGCGAAGCCTCCGATTTCCCCGACGGCACTCTGGCGATCAACTGGAAACACAACGACCAGTGGGCCTTCAATTTCTCCGCCTTCCCCGGCGGCGGCGGCGCCACCGACTGGCCGCATCGGCGTACCGGGGCTGGGTTCGGCAACAACGGCGGACACGATCACCAGATCCGCACTCGCTATTTCTTCTTCGAGCCGTCGGTGTCCTACACCCCTCCTCAGGACAAGAACTGGTCGTTCGGCTTAGGCGTCATCATCTCCTATCAGGACATGAAGACCGATTCACTCGGTCACGGCGCCGCCCAGCTTTCCGCCGCTAACAAGCAGCAGACCGACAGTTCCATGGGCGCCGGGTTCCATCTCGGCGTGTTCTGGCAGCCCGATCCGATCCTGTCGCTCGGGGCCACCTATCGCTCGCGCGTCTGGTCCGAGCGTTACGAAAAATACCGGCTCGCCCGGACCTTCCAAGGCCCGATGGACATGCCCCCGCAATGGGGCGTCGGCTTGGCGATCAAGCCCCCGCCGGTGCCCAAGCTGACCTCGCCGGCGACGTCAAACACATCGCCTGGCAGAGCGTGAAATCGATCGGCGGCAAGGAGCCGGCCGACGGCGGTTTCGGCTGGCACAACCAGTTCGTGTTCGCGGTGGGCGCGGCCTACGAGGTGACCGACAAGCTCACCGGCCGCATCGGCTACAACTACGGCAAGTCGCCGATCGACGAGGAACACTTGTTCGCCAATTTCCTGTTCCCGGCGATTTCCGAACATCACCTCACGGCGGGCGCATCCTACAAGCTGACGCCCACGTGGGAACTGGGCGCCAGCGCCTTCTGGTCGCCGGAAAATACCGTCACCAACAATCCGGCCGGGTCCGACTCCTATGCCCAGGGCGGCGGCAGGTCGTTCGTCAGCATGGAACAGTATGGCGCGCAGATTTCCGCCAAGATGAAGTTCTGAGCCTCGCCACATAAGCGCTCTAAACACCGCGCGCCCCATATCGGGGCGCGCGGTTTTCGTTTGGCTCGAAGAGCGATCGTTCAGCGCAGGTAGAGATGAACCTCGTTGACCCGGGCCTCGGCCAGCGTGCGGGTCGAGATCGCAACCCGCGACGGCGGCAGGCCCATTTCCACCAGCGAACGCAGCACGCCTTCGGCGTGGCGGCGGGAACGGTTGGTGTTGACGGCCTCGCGCGCGGCGCCGCCAACGGCGGGCGCCACGGCGACCAAGTCGAAGACCGCGTCGGGACGGCGCTCCAGAACCCGGCTCACGGCCGAATAGAGGGCCTGCTGGTAGGGCACATCGGTGCGGTCGAAGCGAATAACCACGAGCGGGCGCCGGCCGCCGGGGTCGCGGGCCTCGCCGGCGGCGACCGGATTGGCGCGTTCCTGGGCGTCCTTGGCGATCTGGCCGAGGCTCGCGCCGTAGATCTCGCCGGTCTTGATGGCGGCGCCGACGGTGTTGAGGTTGGCTTTTTCGCCGGCGATGTAGTTGGTCTGGCGGCGGACGTCGGTGGAGACTTCCTTGATCAGGCGGTCGATCAGCACCACGGTGCGGTCGACTTCGTCCTCGAGCACCGAGAGCTGGCGGTGGTCTTCGTCGACCGCGCCGGAAACGCCGCGGGTGGCGCGGGAAGCTTCCGACAGGAACGCCGCCTTGCTCGATGTGCCGGCGACGTCGGTGGCGAGCTTGTTCATCTCGCCCACGTCTTCATGCAGCTTTTCGAGGTCGGTCTGGGCGCTGTTGTACTGCTGGACCAGGATCGGATTGCCGGGGGTGGTGCCGATCTGGAGGCGGGCGTTCACGGCGGCGATGGTGCCGTGATAGCGCTGGGAATCCTGGATGATCTTGGCGCGAATTTGCTGAAGCGCGGTGTTGTGGGTCGAGATCGCGCCTTGGACCTGGCGCAGCTCTTCGCGCATATCGTTGACCTTGCGGCCGACTTCGGTCCCGGTGGGGGTTCCGGGGGTGACCCCGGTCGGCTGGAACACGCCGGTGCCGAGGGGCGGCTGGGCGGTGGGCGCGGGCATCGCCATCGGCGCCGGAGCGGCCTGGGACACCTGGCCTGGCTGGGCGGCGCGCGTCGCCTGGGCGGCTTGGCCGCGATTACGCCCGGCCGGATCCTCGCCGGTCAGGGATGGCCAAAGGGCTTCTTCGGTGAACGCGCAGGCCGAGACGAGAAGTGTCGCGCCGAGCAGAACGTTGCGATAGCTGGATTTTCCCAAGCGTGAATTTCCCATGTGGCGTGATTTCCTTGGCCCGGCCGCAGCGTGGGCACCGCTCCCGCCAGGCGCCCCGTCGGCAGGGGAAACCCTCCCCCCGTGCATTGGTTCGGGCGATATTACTCAATGCCCCTAGGGGGCACAAGTTCCTAATCCTCAAGGACTCTTTGCGTCCGGTCGGCCTCGCGGCGTCGGGTTGCGCGCCCTTGCGTACCCGCCCCCTCCGCGTTAGGTTCCCGACCCTTCTTTCGCGTTATTAGGGCCGGACGTGCCGACCGGGCCCTTCGCGGTTTGCGCCCGTAGCTCAATTGGATAGAGCATCAGACTACGGATCTGAGGGTTGGAGGTTCGAGTCCTTCCGGGCGCGCCAACGCGCGCGGCTTCGACCGTAACAACGGCATCGGGGCGAAACGTGGTTAACGGCATTCCGGAGCCTGAAAGATGTCCGATCTTGATCGCGACCGGCTGATCGATCTGTTGGGACGGCTCGACGCCGCCGCCGACAAGGATGCCCTCGCGGCGGGCCGCGAGATCGCGCGCCTCATCAAGGAATCGGGAGCGACCTGGGACGAAATCCTCACGCGTCCCCGAAATGCGCCGACGGACGCACTGACGGACGCGTCGACCGACGCGCCAACCGACATGGGCGACAAGCACGGCGAGGCTGTCTCGGACCAAACGGCCGGAACGCTCGCCCCCAAGGAAGCCGACGAGGCGCGCGGCCTGATTGCGGCGTTGCTGGCGATGGACAATATTTCGGATTCGACCCGCGAGGACATCGAAGGGCTTCGCGGCGATCTCGGCGACGGGCGGTTCGAACGGAGCGATCTGCGTTACCTGCGGGCGCTGCGCGCGCGTTTGTCGTAAAACGACGGCGCTCAACTCTTCTTTTCTTTACCGCCCTTCATTTTCTTCCACTCTTCCTCGTCCTCGATTTCGTACCAGCCCTTGGGGCCGCCGGGCTTGGTTTTGCCGGCGGGCAGCAACTGGCGGACGCGGACCATGTTCTTTTCGGCGATCATGGCGAGCTTTTCCGCCCCGCGCGCGAAATAAACTTCGCGCGCGCCGTCGAACGCTTCCTCCGCCGCGACCAGGGCTTCGATCGATCCGGTCATCCGTCCGAGCGCGAACAGCGCCGAGCCGAGAGTGTTCTGACTCGCCGCCCAGAACAGCGGGTGGGATTCCTTGCGCCGGATTTCGATCGCTTGGCGGCACGCACTGGCCGCGCGTTCCAGGACCTCGGGACTCGACAGAATCTGGCCGAGCAGATGCCCCGCGTGTCCGACGCTGGTCATGATGTCGGCCCAGCGTTGCGGGTGCTCGGCGCGGGTGAAGACGTGCAGCGCCGCCTGGAACGAGGTCAAGGCTTGTTTCAGATGCTCGACCGACGAAGTTTGCTCGTGCATGCGCTGAAGCGCGATCCCCAGCCGATGCTGCACCGCCGCCCAATCGCGCGGGGCGGTCTCGCGCGTCAAGGCTTGGGCCGCGGCCTGCAGGGCGGCGAGTGCGCCGGCGAGCGCGGTCTTGTCGTCGGAACGTTCCGCCAGCGCCAGCAGTTCGGAGCCGAGCAGGCGCTCGGCCATCGCCCACTCGTAGGCGCCTTTGTCGCGGCCGAACGCCTCGGCGGCGGCGCGGTAATGGTCGATCGCCTGCTGCAGGAGCGGCGCGGCGCCCTGCGTGTAGCCGACGCGCGCGAGCGCGGAAGCGAACGCCAGCAGCATGAGCCCTTTTTCCTGGCCGTCGAGCGTGGCCTTCAGCGCCTCGGCCGCCCGGAGCGCGGGCGCGATCACGGCGGCCAGGGCGGCGTTCACGGTCGCCGCCTTGAGCGGCTGTCCCGGCGCGACCACCGTAAGCCCGGCGGCGCGGACCAAATGAACCGCGCCGTCGCCCATCTCCGCCGGAACGATAAGCGGAACGCCCGCGCTCAAGGCATCGGGCGCGTCCTCTTCCGGCGCGACCAGGGGCGAGAAACGCAGCAGCAGCCGGTCGCCGGAAACGTCGCCGAAGATCAGAAGATCGCCCCGTTCGGCGGCGAGAAATTGGCGCGCCAGCGGCGCGATCAAGCTGAACTGCGACGGCGGCGGAACCGCGTTGTCCGCCGGCGCATCCGGGAAGGCCGGCGTCGGCCCCTTGGACGGGAAGGATTTGGCGGTAATGCGGACGGGAAAGCGCTTGTTGCCGGCGAAGATCGCCGCCACGTGCCGGGTCGCGGTCTTGGCCTCGTCGTCGCCGATCAGGGGCGCGACCCGCACCTCGATCCGTTCCTCGGGCGAAGGGATTCCGAGCAGGCGACGGAACAGGTCGGTAAGGGTCGGCTTGCGGGCGGGCGGTTGATGCGGAGCGGCGGACATGGATCAGCCGGATCGCGGACGTTTGGTCGCGATGTTGCCCAATTCGGCGACGACCTCGGCGACGACCCCGCTCCAGTCGCCGCGCGTTTTTTGGCGGAACAGGCGCATGGTCGGATACCAGGGCGTGTTCTTGCCGCGCGCGGTCCAGCGCCAGTCGGGAACGTCGGGCAGCAGCGTCCAGACCGGCTTGCCGAGCGCGCCGGCGAGATGCGCGCAGGTCGAATCGACGCTGACGACCAGATCGAGCTGGAGAATGGCGGTCGCCATGTCGGCGTAGTCGGCGAGCAGATGGCCGGTTTCGAACACCAGCGGTTCGGCCGCGTGCGCGCGCGCGTCCTCGGCCGCCTTTCCGGTTTGCAGGCTGTAAAGGATGACGTCGGGAACCCGCAGCAATTCGAGAAAATGGACGAACGGACACGAGCGGTGCCCCTCGGCGCGAGCGGCGGCGCCCGCCCAGGCGATCCCGACCTTGAACGCGCCAGTGGCGAGATTGGGCAGGCCGACGGCGCGGATTTCGGGCGCGCTCAAATAAGGCACGGTCGCCGGAATGGTGGTCGCGGCGGTCTGCATGAGCGCGGGCAGGCTCATGATCGGGATATGGGCGTCGAACGCGGGCAAGGGCCCGCCCTGAATCGCGATCTTGTCCACCGCCCGCAGCGTTTCCATCAGGCGGGCCAGTTCGGCCGGGCTTTCGAGCAGAAGGGTGGCGCCGGATCGTTGCTTGGCG
The DNA here is from genome assembly GCA_016872535.1 of Rhodospirillales bacterium. Classification (NCBI taxonomy): domain Bacteria; kingdom Pseudomonadati; phylum Pseudomonadota; class Alphaproteobacteria; order Rhodospirillales; species Rhodospirillales bacterium. The sequence goes on from VGZQ01000039.1 coordinate 22,498, forward strand.
AGCGCTATGTAGCGCGCGAACTGGATGGCGTCGCCGAAACCCGGCTCGGTGTGAACGAGCAGCGTCTTTCCCGGCATCGCCTGGCCGTTCCAGCGTGGCCGGTCGAACGCGCGCGGCGGATTGCGCTTGAGCTTCCAGCGCGCCTCGTACTCGGCGAAGCCGCGCTTGAGATCGCCCGCCTGCAAAAGCGCGAGCGCGCGGTCGTAGCGGCACTCGGCGTGATCGGGGCGGGCCTTGAGCACCGCGTCGAAGCACGACAGCGCGGTGTCGAGCCGGCCCATGTCGCGCAGCACCAGGCCGAAGTTGTAAAGAATCTCGGGCGCCTCGGGCGCGAGCCGCAGCGCCTGCTGCAGGGCCTGGGCCGCTTCCTCGAGCCGCCCCTGGTCGCGCAGCGCGTTGCCGAGGTTGGAATGGAAATTGGCCCGGTCGGGCGCGAGCGTCAGCGCGCGCGTCGCGCTGGCGACGGCGGCCTCGGACTTGCCTTGGGCCCGGAACGCGGCGCCGAGGTTGGCATAGGCGTCGGCGAAGGCGGGATCGAACACGATCGCGCGGCCGTAGGCGCGCACGGCGTCGGCGATCCGGCCTTGGCGGTGGAGCGCGGCGCCGAGGGCGAACAGGCGCTTGGCTTCGCGCCCGCGCGCGTCCCGGAGCGCTTCCGTTGGATCCGGCTGCGGCGAAGCCTTCGACGCGGCGGCTGCCGGGGCAGGCTTCGCCGGAGCGGTCTTCGATGGGGCGGCCGCCGGAGGAGCGGCCTTGGGCACGACGGGTCTTGCCGTTGCGGCGGGCCCTGGAAGGGGTCCTTTGGCGGCGGCTTTCGGAGACGGGCCGGAACGGGTTGCCCCGGCGGGAGCTTCGGCAACCGCGGCCGGCTTCGTCGGCCGGACGGGGACGCGCGGTTTGGGCGTGCCGCCGATCCGGCCCTTAGGTATGTCCGCCGCCATGAGTCTTGACCCTGATTATCGGGTGGACGTTCCAAGCGTATTTTCGGTCGCTTGCGCGTGAAGCCTCGCCATTATTGGACGGCTCCGCCGTCCCGCGCAACCCGGTAGCCGCAAGGCGATAACCGGTATGGCCCTGAATAATAAAGGTTTGCCCCAGGATCTCGAAACGGCGGGATCGGGTAGGCAAGGCGCAAGGACAGGGCACACGGGGGCACGGCCACCGCCCGCGGGGCGCGGCATTCAGCCGAAGCGGACCTCGACATCGCCGAGCGGCGTGAACTCCGCCTTGAAGCGGTCGCCCTTGTTCGCGGGCAGGATTTCGGAGAGCGAACCGGTCAGCACCACGGTGCCCGCCTTCAGGGTTTTCCCGCGCGCGCCCAACCAGTTGGCGAGCCAAGCGACCACGAATTTCGGCCCGCCCAGGACCGAGGCGCCGGAGCCGTAGGTCGGCTTGTCGCCGTCGCGCCCGAACAGCACGCTGACCCCGGCGGCGTCCAACCCTTTCGCCGGCTTCTCGGGCCCGAGCACGAACCCGGCGTTGACCGCGTTGTCGGCGACCAGCTCGATCCCCTTGATCCGCCAGTCCCGGGTGCGGGCGTCGATGATCTCGAACGCGCCCATCAGGCTTCCGAACGCGGCCTCGGCGTCCTCCGGCGTCACGCCGGGGCCCTTGAGGTCGGCGCCCATCCGGACCGCGATTTCGCATTCGATCCGGGGCGCGATCAGGCGCTCGATCGCGCAGGCGCCGCCGTTGGCGACCTGGCGCTGCAGGAACAGCGTGCCGATGGCGGGCTCGACGGTCTTGAAACGGCGTTGCGCGGCTTTCGAAGTCGAGCCGACCTTGATTCCGAACGGATGCAGGCCGTTTGCGACGTGCAGCGCGATCAGGGCATCCTGGATGTGATAGGCGTCGTCGAGGCCGAGATCGGGGCGCGCCTCGCCGATGGGCGGGATCGGCGCGCGATTCCGCTCGGCTTCAAGGAACGCGCGGGCCAAGGCCTGGGCGTCGGCGTCGCTCAAGGGCATGGGGAAGATCTCCGATTTGCGCCCCCAGTTTGCAGGCGGCGGAGACCTTATATAATCCGCCGTCGCGCCGAAAGGAAAGACGCATGACCGCGATGGCTCACAACTGGATCGGGGTATGGACGCTGTACGCGCGCGAGGTGCGTCGTTTCGTCAAGGTCTACGCCCAAACGCTGGTCGCGCCGGTGGTGACGACGCTTTTGTTTCTCGCCGTGTTCATGTTGGCGATCGGCCCCGACCGGGCCGAGATCGCCGGCATCCCCTTCATCGATTTTTTGGCGCCGGGCTTGGTGATGATGGCGGTGGCGCAGAACGCCTTCGCCAACACGTCGTCCTCGATCGTCATCGCCAAGGTCCAGGGCAACATCGTCGATACCCTGATGCCGCCCTTGACCGCGCACGAGCTGACGCTCGCCTTCGCCTTCGGCGGCGCGACGCGCGGCGTGGCGGTGGGTGTGCTCACCATGCTCGCCATGGCGCCGTTCGTCGGTATCGGCATCGATCATTGGGGCTACGCGCTCTTCCATCTCGTCGCCGCGTCGCTGATGCTGTCCCTGATCGGCATCGCCGGCGGCATCTGGTCGGAGAAGTTCGACCACATCGCCGCGGTCACCAACTTCGTGGTCACGCCGCTCGCCTTCCTGTCGGGGACGTTCTACAATCTCGAACGTTTGCCGGACGCGTTCGTGCACATCGCGCTGCTCAATCCGTTCTTCTATATGATCGACGGATTCCGTTACGGGGTGATCGGCTACGCCGACGTCTCGCCTGTTCTCGGCGTCGCGGTCTTGGCGGCGGCGAACGCGGCGTTGTGGTTCGGCTGCTGGCAAATGTTCCGGACCGGCTACAAGCTCAAGGCCTGACATCCCGACCGCGCCAACGCATTGAAAGATCGTTGTTTTCGGCGAACCGTGCCCCCGGCCCGAATTGACACGCCGGGTCCCGGCCCCGATACTCCCCGGCTTTCCCGGCCGGCTTTCCCGGATTTCATGCCGGCATACGACCAACGAGAGCGACGACCGTGATTTCGCCTGTGATGCCCACCTATGCCCGGGCCGACCTCGCCATCGCGCGGGGCGAGGGCATGTATCTTTATACGACCGACAACCGTCGCCTGCTCGACTTCGGCGCCGGCGTCGCGGTGGTTTCGCTCGGCCATTGCCATCCGCACTTGGTCCAGGCGCTGCAGAAGCAGGCGGCGACGCTCTGGCATTGCTCGAATCTCTACCGCATTCCCGGCCAGGAAAGACTCGCCGAACGCCTGGTGGCGGCGAGCTTTGCCGATTCCGTGTTCTTCTCCAACTCCGGCCTGGAGGCGATGGAGTGCGCGCTGAAAATGGCGCGGCGTTACCACGACGAAACCGGCCAGCCCAACCGCTACCGGGTGATCGTCGCCCAGGACGCGTTCCACGGCCGCTCGCTCGCGACCATCGCCGCCGGCGGCCAGGCCAAGCACTTGAAGGGGTTCGATCCGGTGGTCGGCGGCTTCGACCGGGTGGCGTTCGGCAACCTGAACGAAACCCGCGCCGCCATCGGCCCCGAGACCGCCGCCATCCTGGTCGAGCCGGTCCAGGGCGAAGGCGGATTGCGCGCCGCGCCGCCGGGCTACCTGAAAAGTCTGCGCGCGATCGCCGACGAATTCGGCCTGCTTCTGATCCTCGACGAAGTGCAGACCGGCATGGGCCGCACCGGCAAGCTGTTCGCCCACGAATGGGACGACATCCGCCCCGACATCGTCGCCGTGGCCAAGGGCCTCGGTGGCGGCTTTCCGGTGGGTGCGACCTTGGCGGTCGAAAAGGTCGCCAAGGTGATGACCGCGGGCAGCCACGGCTCGACCTTCGGCGGCAATCCGCTCGCCATGGCGGCGGCCAACGCGGTGCTTGACGTGATTCTCGCCGACGGTTTTCTCGAACGGGTGCGTTCGATGGGCGCCCGGCTCAAGGACGCGGCCGAAGGCCTCGCCCGGCGCCATCCGCGCGTGATCGCGGAAGCGCGCGGCCTCGGCCTGATGATCGGCCTCAAGACGATCCCGGAGAACGCCGGCGTGGCGAGCGCGCTGGCGGACGCCGGTCTGCTCACGGTGGTCGCGGGCGACAACGTGATCCGGCTGGTGCCGCCGCTGATCGTCGAGGAATCGCACATCGGCGAAGCGACGGCGATCATGGACCGGGTGTTCGCGTCGCTCGCCGAAAAGGCGGCGTGACATGAGCGCGCGCGCCCGCACATCTTTACGACATTTTCTCGACCTCGACCGACTCGACGCCAGGACGCTGCGCCGGATCCTCGGTTTCGGCGCGGCCTTCAAGCAGGGCCGCCCGCCCAAGGGCCGCGCCCGGCCGCTCGCCGGCCTGACCCTCGCCATGATCTTCGAGAAGCCCTCGACCCGCACCCGCGCCTCGTTCCAGGTGGCGATGCAGCAGTTGGGCGGCCAGGTGGTCGGGCTCGGCAGCGCGGAATCGCAACTCGGACGCGGCGAGACCATCGCCGACACCGCACGCGTGCTGTCGCGCTACGCCGACGCCATCATGCTGCGCACCGACGATCCGGCGAAACTGCGCGAAATGGCGGCGCACGCCACGGTGCCGGTGATCAACGGCCTTACCGACCGCTCGCACCCGTGCCAGATCATGGGCGACATCATGACCTTCGAGGAACGGCGGGGGCCGATCGCCGGGCGCACCGTCGCCTGGAGCGGCGACGGCAACAACGTGGCCGCGTCGTGGATTCACGCGGCGGCGCGGTTCGGCTTTCGCCTGCGCCTCGCGTGCCCGCGCCAACTCGCACCCGACCCGGCGGTGCTGGCCTGGGCCAAAAGCCAGCGCGCCGATGTTGCCGTGGTCGAAGATCCCGTCGCCGCGGTCGCCGGGGCGGATTTGGTGATGACAGATACGTGGGTGTCCATGGGCCACAAAGATGCCGCGCGGCGGCGCAAACTGCTCCGGCCCTACCGGGTCGACGCGCGCCTGATGGCGCGGGCCAAGAAGAACGCGCTCTTCATGCATTGCCTGCCCGCGCACCGGGGGGAAGAAGTGACCGACGAGGTCATGGACGGGCCCGCCTCGGCGGTGTGGGACGAGGCGGAAAACCGCCTCCACGCTCAGAAGGGCATTCTTTATTGGTGCCTCGCGGACTAGCGGTCCGGCGGCGCTCTTCCCATATCCGTTCGATGAGTTCCGTTCCGATATCCGCGCCCGCGTCCACGTTCGAAGACGCGATCCAGCCCTTTCAGGTCGAGGACGCGCGCGTGCGCGGTCGCCTGGTTCGGGTCGGCCCCGCGCTCGATTCGATTCTCGGCGCGCGCGCCCTTCCCTCGGCGGCGGAAGGGATGCTGGCCGAAGCGGTCACGCTCGCCGCGCTGCTGGCGAGCGGCTTCAAATACAAGGGCGTCTTCACCCTGCAAACCCAGGGCGACGGGCCGATCGGCCTGATGGTCGCGGACATGACCAGCGAGGGGGCGCTTCGCGGCTATGCCCGGGTCGACGCCGCCCGCGTCGCCGCGGCGGAGCGCGGCGGTTCCGCCCCGGTGCCGCGCCTGCTCGGCGCCGGCAATCTCTCCTTCACCCTCGATCAGGGTGCCGGTACCGAGCGTTATCAGGGCATCGTCGCGCTCGAAGGCGCGCGTCTCGGCGAATGCGTCCAGACCTATTTCCGCCAATCGGAGCAACTGGAAACCGCCATCGTCGTCGCCGAGAATTGTTCGGATCGGACGGGCGCAACGCCGCGTCGGGCGGCGGCGTTGATGGTGCAGCGTCTGCCGCCGGAACCGGCGACGCTCGACGAGGACGCGGAAGAGGACTGGCGTCGGGTGGTGACGCTCGCGAGCAGCGTCACCGCCGCCGAGCTGCTCGACGACCGGCTGAAACCCACCGACCTGCTCGCCCGCCTGTTCCACGAAGACGGCGTGCGCGCCTACCGCGTCCGTAAAATCCGCCACGCCTGCCGCTGCTCGCGGGCCAAGGTCGAGCGTACGCTGGCCGCGTTTCCCCGGGCCGAGATCGAAGACCTCGCGGTCGACGGCGTGGTCACGGTGACGTGCGAATTTTGCGGAACTCATTACCGCTTCGATATGGATGCGCTGGCGCGCCTATATGTCGGCAACGCTTGAACGGGCGTGAAACCGCATGCGACAATATCGGTTCGGGTGACGGAAAAGCATGGAGAACGGAACATGACGACGATTGAAGCGCGCACACGCTCGGCGCTCGCCGCCGCGATCCTCGGCGCTGCCCTGCTTACCGGCTGCGAGACCCAGATGCCGGCGCAGAAACTTCCCGACCTCACCTTCGCGCACCTGCCGCCGCTCGCGCTCGCGGTGCAGCGGGTGGAAATCGATTTGCGCTTCGCGCCCACGTTGCGCGCGCCCAACGTCGAGCACACGTTTCCGGTTCCGCCCGCCCGCGCGCTCGAGCGCTGGGCGAGCCAGCGCCTCAAGCCGGTCGGCGGCTCGGCACCGGCGCGGTTCGTCATTCTCGACGCCTCGGTGACGGAAACCAAGCTTCCGCGCGACACGTCGATGCGCGGCTATTTCACCAAGCAGCAGTCGGAACGCTACGACGCCAAGGTCGAGGCGGCGATCGAAATCAACGACGTCAACCGGCGCGCCGCCGCCAACGCCATCGCCAGCCGCTGGACCACGGTGCCGGAGGACGCCTCGCTGCAGGAACGCGAGCGGATCAAGTTCGACCTGATCGAGGGACTGATGAAGGATTTCGACGCCGAAATCGAGAAGAACGTCCGTCAGCACCTCGCCAACTGGGTGCGCTAGGACCGCATTCCACCCCCACCCCAACCCTCCCCCGTCGAGGGGGAGGGTTATTTTGGGAATATCCCCCCTCCCCTTGCGGGAGGGGGATTGGGGGAGGGGTATGCCTCCGTCGGAAACTTGTTCTAGGCGAATTCGCCGGCGCCGCCGCCGAGCTTGCCGACCATGGCGAGGAATTCGCGCCGCGTGGTCGCGTCGTCGCGGAACGCGCCGAGCATCCGGCTGGTGACTAGCGTCGTGCCGGGCTTGTGCACGCCGCGGGTGGTCATGCACTGGTGCACCGCCTCGATGATGACCGCGACGCCCTTGGGCTGAAGCTCCTCGTTGATGACGTTGGCGATCTGGGCGGTCATCTTTTCCTGGATGATCAGGCGGCGGGCGAACACCTCGACCAG
>VGZQ01000040.1 GCA_016872535.1 Rhodospirillales bacterium
GCGACCAACGCCGGCCAGATCAAGACCGGCTCGCTCTCGCGCTCGGACCGGCTCGCCAAATACAACCAGCTTCTCCGCATCGAGGAGGAATTGGGACCCGCCGCTCGGTATTTGGGCCGCGCCGCTTTCGGGATTTAATTCCGTAACCAAGCGTTAAGACCTGATCGGCGAGACTGGTAGCTCGGGCGCTGTTCCGGGCCGTAAACGTCATGAATTTGCTTGTCGAGCTCAAGAACCGCGCCCGCCACGTTGTCGGCCCCCTGTTGGGCGTGAGCGCGGTGATCTATTTCGCCTACCACGCCGTCAACGGCGATCGCGGGTTGATGGCCTGGCTGGAACTGAAGGACCGGGTCGCGGCGGCCGAGGAATCCGCCGAGGCCGTCGCCCTTCAACGCCGCGCGGTCGAGAACCGGGTGCGCCTTTTGCACCCGGAAAGTCTCGATCCCGACATGATCGAGGAACGCGCCCGCATCGTGATCAATTTCGTCTACCAAGGCGACATCGTAATCCCGGATTCGAGAATGGAATCGCGCCCCGGAACGGAAGAAACCGAGAAAAGGAACAGCCGATGAGCATCATCGCCGAAAGACTGGAAGCCCCGTACTACGTCGCCTCCTTCGCCACCAATCGCGGCGCCAATCTCGACCGCGACATGGAAGCGGTCGGCCGCCTGATCCGGCTCGCGACCCGCGCGGAGGGGTTTTTGGGGCTCGAAACCACCAACCGCGACGACGGCACCACGGTCATGCGCTCCTATTGGCAAACCGCCGAGGCGCTCGATCGCTGGAAACTCGCCTGCGACCGCGCGCTGACGGAAAGCTTCGGCCTGCCGTCCTGGTACCACACCTTCGGCATGGCGGTGAGCAAGATCGAACGCCATCCGCTGTTTAAATGGATCCGCCGCGCGGCGTAGGCGAACCCGCTTTCAGCCGAACAACCCGCCGACGCGGGTGCCGGCGATACGGTTGACCACGTACAGGCTCAACGCGCAAAGCACGATCAGGATCACGCCGAGAGCGGCGGCCTGGCTTTGCGAGCCTGCGATGTAGAAGGTGAAAATCCCGAACGGGATCATTTCCCATCCGCCGAGGGTCAGGAAGATCGTGGCCGAGGCTTCCTGGATCGAGGTGAGGAAGGAGAACAGCGCACCGACCAGAATGCCCTTCCAGATCAAGGGCACGGTGATGTCCCGGAAGGTGCGCAGTTTCGAGGCGCCGACGTTTTCTGCGGCTTCCTCCATCGACTTGTGGACGAGCAACAACGAGGAAAGGCTGCCGCGCACGGTGTAGGGCAGCCGCCGAACGGCGAGGACAAGCGGCAAAATGATCCACATGCTGGTGAGCGGAATATCGATCACCGGCAAGGGGAAGTTGAAGGCGCGGATAAAGGCGATGCCGAGCGCGGTGCCGGAAATGGCGAGGATCAACGTCACCAACGCATCCAAGGTGTTGCGTCCCGGGGCGCGGGTCCGCCCCAGGATCCAGGCCATGGGCACGCCGATGATCAGGCATAACGCCACCGCCAGCCCCGAGAACACGAGCGAATTGACGATGAACTTGGGCGTTTCGAAACTCACCTGCTGGAAAAATTCCAGGGTGTAGTGGACCGGGAACGGCGTCAACGCCCAGCCCCGGCCGACCGCCGCGAACAGGACCCCGACCTGGGGAATGAACGACACGACCATGAGCAGCGAAAGAAAACCGACCGCCAGCCAGCGCTTTACCGGCCCCAGCTGGCGGCGCTCGACCCGCGAGTAGGAGAGGGTGCTGTAGTCCTTCAAGGCCACGTACTGACGGGCCACCAGCACGAACACGATGGCGAGAATGACGAGCAACGCGGCGATGACGATCCCCATCCGGAAAATGCGCCGGTCGATGAACTGGACGATGTTCAGGTAGGCCTGCGGCGCGAGCAGGTCCTGCACCCCGACCACGAGCGGGGTGATGAAATCGGCGAAGGTCCAAATGAAGACGAGCAGCGCCCCGGACACGTAGCCGGGCGTGGTCAGTGGCAGGGTGATGTCCCGAAACCGGCGCCAGCCCTTGGCGCCCATGCCCTGCGCCGCCTCCTCCAACGACGGATCGACCTTGGACAGGGCATCCAGGATGCTCAAGGTCATCATCGGGAACAGGTGGATGGTCTCGACCAGCAGCACCCCGTGCATCCCGTACATGAAGTTGATCGGATTATCCAAGCCGAACCAGTCCATCAGGATCACGTTCACGGTCCCGGCCCGGCCAAGAATGAAGACGAATCCCAGCACGCCGACGAGCGGCGGCAGGATCAACGGCAGCATGGTGAGGTACGAAAACAGGTTGCGGTACGGAAACTCGTAGCGGATCAGCAGGAAAGCGACCGCGATGCCGATGATCGACGTCGTGATGACCGCCGACACGCCCAAGACCATCGACTTCCAGAACGAGCGCAAATAAAAAGGATCGGTAAAGAACTCGACAAAGTTGGCGACCGTCAGAAACCCGGTTTCGTCGGTAAAGGCGTCGTAGAAAATCCGCGTCAACGGATAGAGAACGAAGACGATCAGGAACATCCAGATCAGGCCGAATCCGAGCGCCGCCGGAATCGCGCGGGGAAGGGTCATTTGCCGTCCCCGATCGCCACGGTGCTGCCCGCAGCGAAGGAAACCGCGACCTCGGCGCCCATCGGCCGCAATTCATGGTGCCAGGGATCACGAACGTCGATCTTGAAGACGCGACCCGGGCTCAGCTCGACGTCGTAGCGAAGCGTGTTACCGAGATAGGCGGAAAAGGCGATCCGGCCCTTCAGAAGATTGCGGTCCGGGGCCACCGCGCCGTCGAAGTCCGCGTTTTCGGGCCGGACGCAGAGGATGCACTTGTCGCCGACCCGCAACCCTTGCCCTTCCTCGAACAACGCCGACAACGGCCCGAGCGCGCTCGTCGCCCGCAGCCGGCGCGCGCGCGGATCGATCGCCTCGACCGTGCCGTCGATCAGGTTGTTGATGCCGATGAAGTCGGCGATGAAACGATTGGCCGGCCGCTCGTAAAGCTCTTTCGGCGTGCCGACCTGAAGGACCCTGCCCTGATTGAAAATCGCGATCCGGTCGGAAAGGGTCAGGGCCTCTTCCTGGTCGTGGGTCACGTAGATGGTGGTGATGCCGAGTTCCTTCTGGAGCTTGCGGATTTCCTGGCGCACCTGGACCCGGATTTTGGCGTCGAGGTTGGACAGCGGCTCGTCAAGCAGCAAAATTTCCGGGTTCAGCACCAGGGCGCGAGCGAGCGCCACGCGCTGCTGTTGTCCGCCCGAAAGCTGGCCGGGGAAACGGGCGCCCATCCCGCCGAGTTTGACTTTGTCGAGAACGGCTTCGACCCGCGCCGCGATCTCGGCGCGTCCGACCTTTCGCAATTTGAGCCCGTAGGCGATGTTGTCGAACACCGTCATGTGGGGCCAAAGCGCGTAGTTCTGGAAGACCATGCCGATTCCGCGCTCGTGCGGCGGCACGTCGTTGACCCGTCGCCCGTCAAAGCGAATCTCGCCGGCGTCCGGCATGTAGAAGCCCGCGATCAGCCGCAGAAGCGTCGTCTTGCCGCACCCCGACGGACCGAGGAGGGTGAACAACTCGCCCTCCTCGATCGACAGGGTGGCGTCGTCGACTGCCGCCATCGACCCGAATTTCTTGGTCAGCTTCTCCGTTTCGATGCGCATCGCGCGATCCCCGGATCGACGGCCGGCCGGTTCAGTATTTCTTCTTCAGGTCCTCCCATGCCGACTCGATTTCCTTGCGGAACTGGGTATTGACCGCCTCGTAGCGCTTCTGCGCGATGTCGTCGTCGTAGATGTTGGTGACTTCGACATCGAAGTAGGAACGAAGGCCGCCGGTGAATTCGACCGTCAGTTCGGCGGTCGATCCCGGAGGGCCCTCCACGCGGTATTTCGGCGTGATCGGGAACACGCCGCGGCCCATCGCCACTTTCTGCCCGCGTTCGGACAGCAGGTATTCGATGAACGCATGGGCGGCATTCGGATGCGGTGCGCCGGTCAGGACAGCGATCGGTTCGGGCGTGATCCACGCCGTCTTCGGAGCAACGAACATCAAATCGAAGCCGGCGAGCCGGTCCTCGAAGGCCATGTAGCTCGGCACCGCGAAACCGGCCGCGAATTCGCCCTTGGCGACGACCGAGGGTACGTCACGGCTGCGGGCGGTGAAGATGCCGGTATTGCCGCCAAGGCGCCTCAGCCATTCCCAGCCCTTTTCGTCCCCTTCGCGCTGGAGAATGACTTCGTAGGTCGCGTGACTGCTGCTGGAGCGGGTCGGTGCGCACTGCGCCACGTGCCCTTTCAGTTTCGGATGCAACAGGTCGTCCCAGTCCTTCGGCACGGGAACGCCGAGGCGCTGCAGCACCTTCGGGTGATAGACCAGACCATAGGGCTCCAGCACCGTGCCGACCCAGAACCCCTTCGGATCCTTCAAGGGAATCGGCTTCGGCTTGCCGATGCTGACGGGAATTTCGTCCAACATCGCCTTCGGCACTTTGTGGGGAACGAGCAACTTCTGCTCGGCCAGCTTGTCGAACAACGCGCTTTCGCCGCCCCAGAAGATGTCGGCCCCGGGCCGGCCCTTCCACTCGACGATGCGCCCGTAGGCAACCGGCGTTCCCGCCGCTAGCGCGCTGGTCTTGACGGTGACGTTCCACTTTTCCTTCGCGAACTTGGCGAAATCCGCCAGCGTCGGGTCGGTGAGGGTCTTCGCGACCGGCGTGATCAGAACCAATTCGTTTTCGATGGCTGGGGTTTGTTGCGCCGCCGCCGGATGCGCGATGACCGCGATCAACGCGCCGGTCATAGTAAAGGCGAGCATTTTCAGTGAGCTAGTCATGGCGCTCCCCTTTCGAACTGAAGAAAAGGAATAGCCCCATGGATGTACTCGCTTTTGGGCCTGAAAGACTTGACCCGTATCAAGCTGCGGTAACCGGCGGAACCCGGTGAACGCCGGGGCGATGCGGTCAGAGAACGCCGAAAAGCTCGGGCCCGGTCGGGTGCGCCAACAGCTCGGCCATCGCCACGTCGATATCGACGCCATGATGCAGGACCCGATCGACCGCCGCCGGAATCGCCAGATCAATGCCGAGACGACGGCCGAGTTCGGCCACCGATTCGGCCGACGCCACCCCTTCGGTCACCGCCTTGCGCTCGGCCAGGATATCGGCGAGCCGGCGTCCTTCGCCGAGGGCGATGCCGAGCGAAGTGTTGCGCGATTCCGTCCCGGTACAGGTGAGGACCAAATCGCCGATCCCGGCGAGACCCATCAGATTGGCTGGACTTCCGCCCTTGGCCCGCGCCAAGAGCGCCATCTCGTAAAGGCCGCGGGTGATGATCAAGGCCCGCGCGCCCGCGCCGAGCTTGCGCCCCGCGGCGATCCCGCTTGCGATCGCGAGCACGTTCTTGACCGCGCCGCCGATGGTGGCGCTGATCGGGTCGTCGTTGGTGTAAACCCGGAACATGCGGGTGCCGAGAGCCCGGGCCAGCTTTTCGCCGACGGCGCGATCGGCGCACGCGAGCGTGACGCCGATGGGCAACCCGGCCACGACCTCGCGGGCGAACGAAGGCCCCGCCAGCACCGCGATCGGCGATTGGGGCAGGGTTTCAGCCAGAATTTCGGGCATCAGGGCGCAACTTCCGCGCTCGATCCCCTTCGCGCACGAAACCACCGGCACCCCCGGAGACAACAATGGGCGCATCCGTGCCGCGATCACGCGAAAAAACTGGGAGGGAACGACCAGCAACACGGCCTCGGCATCGCGCACCGCACGCGCCAGATCGGTGGTCGCCGCGATGCCGCTTTCGATCGCCATGCCGGGAAGAAAGATCGGATTCCCTTTCCCGGCGTTGATCGCCTCGGCGACCTCCGGCTCGCGCGCCCACAACGCGACCTCCTGGCCCGCGCGCCGCGCCGCGCAGGCCATGGCGGTTCCGAACGAACCGGCGCCGATCACGGCTATTCCGCCCATGGGCCGTCTTGCCTACGCCCGTCCGACACGGTTGTTTTCGCGACCGCTGGTTAACATGGACCGAGCGCCACGATGTTGACGGGGGTCAAGGGCGCATGTCGTGCTGTGGCAAAATTCTGAGGATGCGGAAGTCGGATAATTAACTTAAAATAAGTTAATAATTACTCGAAATCTTGTTCCATACGAATCCAAATGTAATATTCTTTCCCGACGGACGAGAAGGAGTCGATCTCCGCTCGGCCGGGGGAGGATTTCCGATCATGGCCAAGGCCCCGAAGGCGGCGAAGGCTCGCTCCGACAACGGCGGCGCGGGCCCGAACGTTCCCACGCCCGCCGAACTGCTCGATTACTACCGCCAGATGCTGCTCATCCGCCGCTTCGAGGAAAAGGCGGGGCAGCTTTACGGCATGGGTCTGATCGGCGGCTTCTGCCATCTCTACATCGGCCAGGAAGCGGTGGTGGTCGGCGCGCAAGCGTGCGCCAAGCCCCAGGACACGGTCGTCACCAGCTACCGCGACCACGGCCACATGCTCGCCTGCGGCATGGACCCGAAGGGTGTCATGGCCGAGCTCACCGGCCGCAAGGACGGCTACTCCAAGGGCAAGGGCGGCTCGATGCACATGTTCAGCCGCGAGAAGAATTTCTTCGGCGGCCACGGCATCGTCGGCGGGCAAGTGCCGCTCGGCACCGGGCTCGCCTTCGCCCACAAGTACAAGGAAGACGGCGGGCTTTGCTTCACCTACTTCGGCGACGGCGCCGTCAACCAGGGCCAGGTCTACGAATCCTTCAACATGGCCAGGCTCTGGAACCTGCCGGTGCTCTACGTCATCGAGAACAACAAATACGGCATGGGCACCTCGATCGAGCGCGCCTCGGCCACCACCGAGCTTTACCAGCGCGGCCAGGCCCACGGCATCCCCGGCGAGGCGGTCGACGGCATGGACGTGGTCGCGGTGCGCGACGCCACCCGCCGCGTCGCCGAAATCGTGCGCACCAAGGGGCCCTACATTCTCGAGATGAAAACCTACCGCTACCGCGGCCATTCCATGTCCGACCCGGCCAAGTACCGCTCCAAGGAAGAAGTCGCTCAGGTGCGGAAAGAGCAGGACCCGATCGACACGCTGCGCGACCGTCTGCTCGCGGACGGCCATACGGACGAAGCCAAGCTGCGCGACATCGACCGCGACATCAAGGCCGTCGTCACCGAGGCCGCCGATTTCGCGCAAGCCAGCCCGGAGCCGGATCCGTCCGAGCTCTATACCGACGTCTTGGCCGACGAACGGGTGGGGGCGTGAGATGGCCACCAACGTTCTGATGCCCGCGCTGTCGCCGACCATGACCGAAGGCAAGCTCGCCAAGTGGCTGAAGAAGGAGGGCGAGACGGTCAAAAGCGGCGACGCGCTCGCCGAGATCGAAACCGACAAGGCGACCATGGAAATGGAGGCCGCCGACGACGGCGTGCTCGGCAAGATCCTCGTCGCCGAGGGGACCGAGGGCGTCGCCGTCAACACCCCGATCGCCGTCATCGTCGCCGAGGGCGAAACCGTTTCCGCCGCCCCGGCCGCGCCGAAAGCGCCCCCCAAACCCGCTCCCGCGCCGAGCCCGACGCCTAAAGCCGCCGCGCCGGCGATGCCCAAACCCGCTCCGGTACCTTCAGCTCCCGCCGAAAAAGCATGGACCGGCCCGACCGGCGCCCAAAGCGTGCGAGAGGCGTTGCGCGACGCCATGGCCGAGGAGATGCGCCGCGACCCGAACGTCTTTTTGATGGGCGAGGAAGTCGGCCAATACCAGGGCGCCTACAAGGTCAGCCAGGGATTGCTCGACGAATTCGGGCCGAAGCGCGTCATCGACACTCCGATCACCGAAATCGGCTTCGCGGGCCTCGGTGTCGGCGCGGCGTTCGGCGGCTTGAGGCCCATCGTCGAGTTCATGACCTTCAACTTCGCCATGCAGGCGATCGACCACATCATCAATTCGGCGGCCAAGACGCTTTATATGTCCGGCGGCCAGATGGGCTGCCCGATCGTCTTTCGTGGGCCCAACGGCGCCGCCGCGCGCGTCGCCGCGCAGCATTCGCAATGCTACGCCAGCTGGTACGCCCATTGCCCGGGCCTGAAGGTGGTGGCGCCGTGGTCGGCGGCCGATGCCAAGGGCTTGCTCAAGGCGGCGATCCGCGATCCCAACCCGGTGATCGTGCTCGAAAACGAAATCCTCTACGGCCAGAGCTTCCCGGTGCCGCAGGGGGACGACTTCGTTCTTCCCATCGGCAAGGCCAAGATCGAGCGCGAAGGCGGCCACGTCACCATCACCGCCTTTTCGCGCATGGTCGGCGTCGCCCTGGAAGCGGCGGAGATGCTGGCGGCGGACGGGATCGAGGCTGAGGTGATTAATCTCCGCTCGCTTCGACCCTTGGACGTGGACACGCTGGTCGCCTCCATCGCCAAGACCAACCGCATCGTCAGCGTCGAGGAAGGCTGGCCCGGCTTCGGCGTCGGCGCCGAGATCGCCGCCCTGATGATGGAGCGCGCGTTCGACCTGCTCGATGCCCCGGTTGTCCGCGTCGCCGGGGCCGACGTGCCGATGCCGTATGCCGCCAATCTCGAAGCCCTCGCGCTGCCCAAGGCCGCCGACATCGCGAAGGCGGCGCGCGACGTGTGTTACGCCTAGCCGAATCGAAATGCAAATGCCGCACACACCCCCCACCCTGACCCTCCCCCGCAAGGGGGGAGGGAACTCTAAAAAATCCCCCTCCCCCTCGACGGGGGAGGGATGGGGTGGGGGTGAATTGGTGTCTTGCGCTGAGCAACGGTAGGAACCGCCCATGCCGATCTCGATACTGATGCCGGCGCTGTCGCCGACCATGACCGAGGGCACGCTCGCCAAGTGGCTCAAGAAAGAAGGCGACGCGGTCAAAAGCGGCGAGGCCATCGCCGAAATCGAAACCGACAAGGCGACCATGGAAATGGAGGCCGCCGACGACGGCGTGCTCGGCAAAATTCTCGTCCCCGCCGGAACCTCCGGGGTCAAGGTCAACGCGCCGATCGCGCTCCTTTTGGAGGAAGGCGAGGACAAGTCCGCGCTTGCCAAAGCGGCGGCTCCGGCCGCGGCGCCTCAAAAACCCGCCGCGCCCAAGCCCGCGTCCTTCGACTCGCGCGCGCCTCATCCTGAGCCTGTCGAAGGAAAGGCGCGCGCCGCTCAGGACGAGGCAAGTAAGATGAAAGCGGGCCGTGTCGTCGCCAGTCCCTTGGCAAAGCGGCTCGCCAAGGAAGCCAACGTCGATCTCGCCCGCGTCGCCGGATCGGGCCCGCACGGGCGGATCGTGCGCCGCGACATCGAGGCGGTCGCGGCGGGCAAATTGCCGATGCTCGCGCCCGCTCAGGTGCCAACCGGCGTCAAGGCGCCGCCGATCGACGTTTCGATGCCTTTCACCGAGGTGCCCAACTCCACCTTCCGCAAGGCGGTCGCGCGGCGGCTTTCGGAATCGAAGCGCGACATTCCGCATTTCTATTTGAGCATCGATTGCGAATTGGATGCGCTGTTGAAGCTCCGCGCCGACCTCAACGCCCGCGCACCCAAGGATGGCGAGGGAGCCTACAAGCTTTCGGTCAACGATTTCGTCGTGCGCGCGACGGCGCTCGCGCTCAGGAAAGTTCCGGCGGCCAACGCCACCTGGACCGACGCCGCGATCCGGCTTTACCGAAACGTCGATATTTCGGTCGCGGTGGCGACGCCCTTGGGGCTGATCACTCCGGTGATCCGCCGCGCCGACGCCAAGGGCCTCGCCGAGATTTCGCGCGAAATGAAGGCGCTCGCCGAAAAGGCGCGCGCGGGCAAGCTGACCCCGGCCGAATACGAAGGCGGCGGGTTCACGATTTCGAATTTGGGCATGTACGGGATCAAGTCGTTCTCGGCCATCATCAACCCGCCGCAATCATGCATATTGGCGGTCGGCGCGGGCGAACAGCGCCCGGTGGTGAAGAACGGCGCGCTCGCCATCGCCACCGTGATGACCTGCACCCTTTCGGTCGATCATCGTTCGGTTGACGGCGCGGTCGGGGCCGAATTCCTCGCCGCCTTCAAG
This sequence comes from Rhodospirillales bacterium, assembly GCA_016872535.1. NCBI lineage: Bacteria > Pseudomonadati > Pseudomonadota > Alphaproteobacteria > Rhodospirillales > Rhodospirillales bacterium. The sequence goes on from VGZQ01000040.1 coordinate 10,066, forward strand.
CCGATGATCGAAGACCCGACCACGATGCTGCTGTGAGGAATTGAATGCCGTGACCAATTCCTTCGATATCGCGGTCGTCGGAGGCGGACCAGGCGGCTACGTCGCCGCCATCCGCGCGGCGCAGCTCGGGCTCAAGACCGCTCTGGTCGAGCGCGAGCATTTGGGCGGCATCTGCCTCAACTGGGGCTGCATTCCGACCAAGGCATTGCTCCGCACCGCCGAGGTCTACCGCCTGATGAACCACGCCAAGGAATTCGGACTGTCGTGCAAGGACGTCTCGTTCGATGCCGCCGCCATCGTCAAACGCTCGCGTGCAGTGGCGAGTCAGTTGTCCAACGGCGTGAAACATCTCTTGAAGAAAAACAAGGTCACGGTGTTCGACGGCCACGGGAAACTCGCGGGCAAGGGTAGGTTGCGCGTCACCAAGGCCGACAAGACCATGGAGGAGATCGCAGCCAAGCACATTATTCTCGCCACCGGCGCGCGGGCGCGCGTGCTGCCGGGGTTGGAGCCGGACGGCAAACTAGTCTGGTCCTACAAGGAAGCCATGGTGCCCGCCGCCATGCCGAAATCGGTGCTGGTGGTCGGCTCGGGCGCCATCGGCATCGAGTTCGCCAGTTTCTATCGCACCCTCGGCGCGGAAACGACCGTGGTCGAGGTGCTGCCGCAGATATTGCCCGCCGAGGACGAGGAGATCGCCGCCTTGGCGCGCAAGGCGTTCGAGAAGCAGGGCATGAAAATCCTGACGGCTGCGACGGTAAAAGGCCTGAATAAATCCGCCAATGCCGTAACCGCGACCGTGGAGCAGGGGGGCAAGACCCATGAGATCACCGTCGAGCGGGTGATTTCCGCCGTCGGCATAGTCGGCAACGTCGAGGATTTGGGATTGGAAGGCACGGCCGTGAAGGTGGAAAAGACCCACGTGGTGATCGACGAGTGGTGCCGCACCGGCGAGGCCGGGGTGTACGCCATCGGCGATCTCGCCGGGGCGCCGTGGCTCGCGCATAAAGCAAGTCACGAGGGAATTATGTGCGTGGAAAAGATCGCGGGCGCGGCCGGGGTGCACCCGATCGATACCTCGCGCATTCCCGGCTGCACCTATTGCCATCCGCAAATCGCCAGCGTCGGCCTCACCGAAAAAGCCGCCAAGGCCAAGGGTCACGAAGTGCGCGTCGGGCGCTTTCCCTTCATCGGCAACGGCAAGGCGATTGCGCTGGGCGAAGCCGAGGGCCTGGTCAAGACCGTGTTCGACGCCAAGACCGGCGAAATGCTCGGCGCGCACATGGTCGGCGCCGAGGTGACGGAATTGATCCAGGGATTCTCCATTGCGAAAACCTTGGAGACTACCGAAGCCGAGTTGATGCACACGGTGTTTCCGCACCCGACCCTTTCGGAGATGATGCACGAGGCGACCCTTGCGGCCTACGGCCGGGCGATACATTTCTAAAACACCGCCGATCGAGTAGAATCCGGCCATGACACCCGCCGAACCCGCTTTCCGGGACGCCGACCAAATCCGCGATGCCGTGCGCGCTTCCTACGGCCGCGTCGCCGAGAAGGGCGGCAAAGACGGCTGCTGCGCCCCCGCCGCCGAGGCATCGTCCTGCTGCGCGCCCGCCGGCGCGCCGACCGCCGAAAAGAAGTCCGCGCGCATCGGCTATTCGGAAGACGAGATGAAGGCCGTGCCCGAAGGCGCCAATCTCGGCCTCGGTTGCGGCAATCCCCAGGCGATCGCCGCCATGAAGCCGGGCGAAGTGGTCCTCGACCTCGGCGCCGGCGCCGGGTTCGACGCCTTTCTCGCCGCCCGCCAAGTGGGGCCCTCGGGCCGGGTGATCGGCGTCGACATGACCCACGAGATGCTCGCCAAGGCGCGCGCCAACGCGCGCAAGGGCGGTTTCGGCAACGTCGAGTTCCGCTTGGGCGAAATCGAGAACCTGCCGGTCGCCGACAACACGGCGGACGTGATCATTTCCAACTGCGTGATCAATCTTTCGCCCGATAAGGCGCGCGTGTTCGCCGAAGCTTTCCGCGCGCTCAAGCCGGGCGGGCGACTTGCGGTCGCGGATGTGGTGCGCACCGCCGAGTTTCCCGCCGACATTGCCGCCGATCCGGCGTTGCGCTGCGGTTGCGTTTCAGGCGCCGCTCTGGTCGGTGAAATCGAAGGCTGGCTGCGCGCCGCCGGATTCGAATCGATCGCGATCACGCCCCGGGAAGAGAGTCGCGCGGCCATCGCCGACTGGGCGCCGGGACGAGGCGTCGAACGTTACGTCGTTTCCGCCGACATCGGGGCGGTCAAACCTAAACGGACTTGCTGCTGAAGCGCGCATGACCCCGAACCAGCCCCTGCGCCATCCCGAAAAGGCGCGCAAGCCGGATAACCCAAGCCCGCGCAAGCCCGCCTGGATCCGGGTCAAGGCGCCGACGTCGAAGGAATACGGCGATACGCGCCGGATCGTGCGCCAATACAACTTGCACACGGTGTGCGAGGAAGCGGCGTGCCCGAACATCGGCGAATGCTGGTCCAAGGCGCACGCGACCTTCATGATCCTGGGGTCGGTCTGCACGCGGGCCTGCGCCTTCTGCAACGTGGCGACCGGCAACCCGAAAGGCGCGCTCGACCCGCACGAACCCGACAACGTGGCGCTCGCGGTCGCGCGGCTCGGCCTCAAGCATGTCGTCGTCACCTCCGTCGACCGCGACGATTTAGCGGACGGCGGCGCCGGACATTTCGCCGCCACCATCCGCGCCATCCGCGCCGCGTCGCCCGCGACCACCGTCGAGGTGCTGACCCCCGATTTTCGCGACAAGCCGGAATCCGCCCTCGAAGCGGTGATCGCGGCCGGGCCGGACGTGTTCAACCACAACCTCGAAACCGTGCCGAGGCTTTATCGCGCCATCCGCCCCGGCGCGCGCTACGAGGGCTCGCTCGCTCTCTTGAAGCGCGCCAAGGAATTGTCGCCGACCGTGTTCACCAAATCGGGGATCATGGTGGGCCTCGGCGAGGAGGAGGGCGAGGTCGCGCGAGTGATGGACGATCTGCGCGCAGCGGGCGTCGATTTCCTGACCATCGGCCAATATTTGCAACCGACGCCGAAGCACGCCGCCGTCACGCGTTTCGTCGAGCCTTCGGAGTTCGACGCCTTCCGCGCCCTCGGCCGGGAGAAAGGCTTTCTATTAGTCGCGGCTTCGGCGCTGACGCGATCCTCCTACCACGCGGACCGCGACTTCGCGGCGTTGAAGGCCGCGCGCGGAACACTTGACGCGCGCGTCACGCCGGAAGGCGTGCATTCGCACGACGATTCGCCCGCGCGACAAGCCGCGCGCGAATCAAATCTTTCCTAGTGCCGACCCACGCGGAAAAGCGAAGGCTGCCTTACACCCCCGAACAGATGTTCGATCTGGTCGCGGACGTGGAGAAATATCCTCACTTCCTGCCCTGGTGCGTGGCGACCCGGATCAACAGCCGCCAGGGCGACACCATCACCGCCGACATGGCGGTCGGCTACAAGATGTTCCGCGAGAAATTCACCTCGATCGCGCGCCTCGACCGCGCCGCCATGCGCATCGATATCGAATACCGCGAAGGCCCGTTCCGCTACCTCAACAACCACTGGGTATTCGAGCGCGATCCGAAAGGATGCGCCATCGACTTCTATATCGACTTCGAGTTCCGCTCGCAGCTTCTGGAAAAGGCGATCACCGCCGTGTTCAACCGTGCCGTGACTGTTATGGTGGAGGCGTTCGAAAAGCGGGCGAGGGTGATTTATGGAACCAAGAAATCTCACCCTTGAATGAAGTGATTATTTATTATGCAAACATTATTCGTCCTATGTTTTATGCATATATTTTAGTCAAAAATATTTAATCGAGAATCGGTATAAATAAATAATAATAAATAAAATCAATTAATTATCAGCATGGCACGCGGGTTGCTATTTCCGGGTTAGTCGAACCCGGAGCATACCCCATGTCCATTTTTTCCAATTCCTTCGACCCGAAAGCCAAGCTCGCGTGTCCGTGCGGCCGCCATAAGAGCCTCGCCGAACACCAGGCCCATACCCAGCTTCCCACCGCCGAGGATGACCGGCTCATCCGTGTCGTCGACGGCGCCGTCATGCGCGCGCTCTTTCCCGACGACGCCACCCGCCGCGGATTCCTGCGCGCGGTCGGGGCGGGCACCGCGCTCGCCGCGATCTCCCAGTTTTTCCCCTTGGCGGCGGCACGCGAGGCGTTCGCGCAAGGGTCCAAGGCGCTGGAAAAGACCAAGCTCAAGGTCGGCTTCATTCCCATCACCTGCGCCACGCCGATCATCATGGCGCACCCGATGGGCTTCTACGCCCGCCACGGCTTGGAGGTGGAAGTGATCAAGACCGCCGGCTGGGCGGTCATCCGCGACAAGTCCCTCAACAAGGAATACGACGCGGCGCACATGCTGTCGCCGATGCCGCTCGCGATTTCGCTCGGCGTCGGTTCCAACCCGATTCCCTGGACCATGCCGGCGGTCGAGAACATCAACGGGCAGGCGATCACGCTCGCGGTCAAGCACAAGGACAAGCGCGATCCCAAGCAATGGAAGGGATTCAAGTTCGCGGTGCCGTTCGACTATTCGATGCACAACTATTTGCTGCGCTATTACGTCGCCGAGCACGGCCTCGACCCGGACAAGGACATCCAGATCCGCGCCGTGCCGCCGCCGGAAATGGTCGCCAACTTGCGCGCCGACAACATCGACGGTTTCCTCGCCCCCGATCCGGTCAATCAGCGCGCGGTCTACGACGGTGTCGGCTTCATCCACGTGCTGTCCAAGGAAATCTGGGACGGCCATCCGTGCTGCGCCTTTTCCGCCAGCCGCGAGTTCGTGGACGCCATGCCCAACACCTTCCGCGCGCTCTTGAAGGCGATCATCGACGCGACCGCGTACGCCTCGAGGGCCGAGAACCGCAAGGAGATCGCCGCCGCCATCGCGCCCGCCAACTACCTCAACCAGCCGGTCACGGTGGTCGAGCAGGTGTTGACCGGGACTTACGCCGACGGGCTCGGCAAGGTGCAACGGGTGCCGGATCGGATCGACTTCGCGCCGTTCCCCTGGCACTCGATGGCGGTCTGGATCCTCACCCAGATGAAGCGCTGGGGCCAGATCAAGGGCGACGTCGATTACCGCAAGGTGGCCGAGCAGGTGTTCCTTGCCACCGATGCGGCCAAGGCCATGCAGGAGATGGGTCTGGCGCCGCCCGACACCACCTACGGCAAATACAGCGTCATGGGCAAAGAGTTCGACCCGACCAAGCCCGACGCCTACGTCGCCAGCTTCGCGATCCGGAAAACGTGACGGACCGGAGAACACAGTCATGAGTTCACTCGCTCTCGGCGCGCGGGCGGCGGTCGTCTCGCTCGCGATTCTGGCGATGTTTCTCGCTTTTTGGCATCTCGGCACCCTGGGCACCGGACCGGGCGCCGTCATGGATTCCGAATACGCCAAGCTGATGGGGGCGACGGCGACGACCGGGCAATCGGCGATGCCGGGGCCAAGCCAGGTCGGCCACAAGTTGTGGGAGCATCTGACCAATCCGTTCTACGACAACGGCCCCAACGACAAGGGCATCGGCATCCAGCTTGCCTATTCGCTGGCACGCGTGCTCGCCGGCTATGCCATCGCGGTGGCGCTCGCGCTGCCGCTCGGCTTCGCCATCGGCATGTCGCCGCTGATCTATCAGGCGCTCGACCCGTTCATCCAGGTGTTGCGTCCAATCTCGCCGCTCGCCTGGATGCCGCTGGCTCTCTACACCATCAAGGATTCGGGGCTGTCGGCGATCTTCGTCATTTTCATCTGTTCGGTCTGGCCGATGCTGCTCAATACCGCGTTCGGCGTCGCCACCGTCCGGCGCGAATGGCTCAACGTGGCGCGCACCCTGGAAGTCGGGCGCTTCCGGCTCGCGTTCGCGGTGATCCTGCCGGCGGCGGCGCCGACGATCATGACCGGCATGCGCATTTCCATCAGTATCGCCTGGCTGGTGATCGTCGCCGCCGAAATGCTCGTCGGCGGCACCGGCATCGGCTATTTCGTCTGGAACGAATGGAACAATCTTTCCATCACCAACGTGGTCATCGCGATCCTCGCCATCGGCGTGGTCGGCATGATACTCGACCAGACCCTCGGTCGTGTCGCGCGGCTGGTAACCTATCCCGAATGAACTTGGTCATGTCATCCGACCATCCCCGGCCGCTGGTTCGCGCCGAGAGCATCGCCAAAATCTACCAAGGCAAGGGCGGTGCCACCGCGGTCTTCGAGGACCTGTGGTTTTCAGTCCACGAAGGGGAATTTGTCTGCCTGATCGGCCATTCCGGCTGCGGCAAGACGACCATCCTCAACATCCTCGCCGGCCTCGACCGGTCGGATGCCGGCGCCGTTCTCGCCGGGGGAAGCGAAATCGACGGGCCGAGTCTCGATCGCGCGGTTATCTTCCAGAGCCATGCCCTGCTGCCGTGGCTGACCGTACTCGGGAATATCGCCTTCGCGGTGCGCTCGCGTTGGCCCGGTTGGCGGCGGGACAAAATTATCGAACAATGCCGGACCTTCATCGACCTGGTCGGTCTCAAGGGTGCCGAGGACAAGAAACCGGCGCAATTATCCGGCGGCATGCGTCAGCGGGTCGGGATCGCCCGAGCCCTCGCCATCGAGCCCAAAATGCTGCTCATGGACGAGCCGTTCAGCGCCCTCGACGCGCTTACGCGGGGCATGCTACAGGAAGAAATTCTGCGCATTTGCCGCGAGACACGCCAGACCGTTTTCATGATCACCCACGATATCGACGAGGCGATCCTGCTCGCCGACCGGATCATTTTGATGAGCAACGGTCCCGGCGCAGTGATCGCCGAAATCGTCGAAAACCCGCTGCCGCGCGAGCGCACCCGCCACGATATGCACCATCATCCACTCTATTACGCGACGCGCAACCATTTGCTCGATTTCCTGGTCAACCGCTCGCGCGATCTCGCCGGCTCGCGTCATGCCGATCCTCGTCATCCGCCGGTGATCCGACCGACCGCCGAACGACCCGTGCCCGTCGAACCGGTGTTAGCGCGCGCAGCCGCGCGATAAGTTTCATCATCACCCCAACCGGAGGAGGAGACCATGAACCGTTGCGAATTGACCGAGATCATCCGCGATGCGAAGCGCGCCAAGGGCCTCGGCTGGAATGAAATCTGCCGAAAAATCAATCCCAAGGCGTCACCGGTGCTGATCACCGCCGCGCTGCTCGGCCAGATGCCGTTAGAGAAAGCCGAAGCCAAAAAGGCCGAGCAAATTCTTGGACTGCCCAAAGGCTCGGCCGCACTGCTCGCCGAAATTCCCAATCGCGGATCGCTGCCGTCGGCGCCGCCGACGGATCCGACCATCTACCGCTTCTACGAATTGATCCAGGTCTACGGCACGACTTGGAAGGAACTGATCCATGAAGAATTCGGCGACGGCATCATGAGCGCCATCGACTTCGAGATGAAGATGGAACGCCTGCCGGACCCGAAGGGCGATCGCGTCAAGATCACCATGTCGGGCAAGTTCCTGCCCTACAAGCGTTACTGATCCGAACCCGCCGGACGTTAACGGTCCTCGGGCGGCCTGAGTTCGGCGCGGAGGCCGCCCAGATCCGACGACGTTCCGAGTTCGAGGCGCCAACCGTAGGCCTCCAGCACGTCGCGTACGATGGCGAGCCCGAGGCCGGCGCCGCCGCTTTGATCGAGGCGGCCGCCGCGGCGCATGGTTTCGCCGCGCGCGTCGAGCGCGATGCCGGGCCCGTCGTCCTCGACGACAATCGTTGACGGCGCAGCGCCCGCCGTGACCCGCACCCAGCCGTGCGCGTAACGCGCCGCGTTTTCCAGCAGGTTGCCGAGCACCTCGGCCAAGTCGGCGCGCTCGAAGGGCAGCGCGAGCGTTTCCGGCACCTGGTTCTCGAACCGCACCCGTTCGCCGTCCCCTGTGCGGGCGAGCGTCGCGATCAGCCCGGCGACCAGGGCCGCGACCTCGGTGCGGGCCGCGGCGCGGTCGCGCGCCGCGCCGCCGGCGCGCGCACGGGCCAGTTCGCGGTCGACATGGCGGCGCATGGTTTCCACCACCGCGTCGATGCCCACCGCGACCTCGGCTTCGCCCTTGGCGCGCAGACGGCGGGCGTCCGCCGCCAGGGCGGCGAGCGGAGTTTTCAACCCATGCGCCAGGTCGGCGGCGCGGTCGCGCGCGCGGGCCAACTGGCGTTCGCGCTCGGCAAGCAGGTCGTTGACCTCGTCGGCGAGCGGGCGCACTTCGGCCGGAACCGCCTCGGGCAGGCGCGCGGCGTCGCCGGCACGGATGCTGGCAACGGCGCGGCGCAACTGGGCGAGGGGAGAGAGCCCGAGCCCAATCTGCACCCACGCCGCCAGGGCGAGAACCGCCGCGAGCAGGCCGAGCGCGATCATCAATTCGGCGGCGAAGGATTCGCGTGCGCGTTCGATGCGCGTACGATCCGCCGCGACCGCGATCCGCACCGGCCGCCCCGCTGCCCCGTCGGATAGTTCGATCGTCCGTTCCGCGACCAGCAGGGGCCGCCCCTCGGGGCCGGCCGTGAAATGCTGGTGCAATTCGCCGGAGCGCGGGGTGTCGGGAGTGAGCGCGAGGCTGAAGTCCCAGAGCGAGCGCGAGCGCAACACGTCTCCTTCCGCGTCGCCGACCTGCCAATAAAGCCCCGACAGCGGGTCGCCGAAGCGCGGATCGGCAGGCGGGCGCGAAATGGTCAAGCGGCCGTCGGCGCCGATGTCGATTCCGCCCGCGAGCTGGCGGAGATGGGTTTCGATCTCTTCGGCCTGCACCCGGGTGACGTGGCGGTCGAATAGCAAGGCGATGGCAAAACCGGCCACTGCCAGCGCCAGCGCGATCGCCGCCGCGCCGCCCGCGACCAGACGCACGCGCAACGACGGCCCATGTACGTTTTTGGGCGCGTTCCTGGGCCCGTTCACGGAACGATGTACCCGAAGCCGCGCCGGGTTTCGATGAAATCGGCGCCGAGCTTCTTGCGCACGCGGCCGACCAGCACTTCGAGCGCGTTGGAATCGCGCTCGCGATCCTGGGCGTAGACGTGCTCGCTCAATTCGAACGGCGACACCACGCGGCCGCGATTGCGGAGCAGGCAGCTGACCAGCCGGTATTCGAGCGGCGACAGCGCGACCGGAACACCGCGCAGGCTGACCTTCATGCGCCGCTCGTCAAGCACCACGTCGCCCGCCGCCACCGTCGGCGCGGCGTGGCCGACCGAGCGGCGAATCAGCGCGCGCAGGCGCGAGAGCAATTCCTCCATGTGGAACGGCTTCGGCAGGTAATCGTCGGCGCCCTGGTCGATGCCCTCGACCCGTTCCGCCCAACTGCCGCGCGCGGTCAGGACCAGGACCGGCATGGTCCGCCCGGCCTCGCGCCAGCGCCGGAGCACGGAAAGCCCGTCCATGCCCGGCAGCCCGAGATCGAGGACGATCGCGGCGTAATCCTCGGTGTCGCCGCGGAACCAGGCGTCCTCGCCGTCGGCGGTGGTTTCGACCAGGTAGCCGGCATCCTCCAACGCGCGCCTGAGATCGGCGGCGATGCGCGGCTTGTCCTCCACCACCAGCACGCGGGTCATCGCTTGCCCTTTTCGCCGCCGAGGATGTCGCCGGTGCGCGCGTCGACGTAATACTTGACGCGTCGGCCGCGCGCGTCGAGCGCCTTGATCTCGTAGACCCACCGGCCGTGCTCGCGCTCCAGCTCGACGCCGACGATGTCGCCGCCGATCCGGTCGCGCAAGGACGAGAGAATTTCGGCAAGGGGGCGGATTTCGCCGCGTTCGACCGCGCGCCGGGCGGCGTCGTGATCGGAATCGGCAAGGCCGGTACCGGCGCCGAATAGCACGGCGGCAGAGATCAAGGCGAACAGGAATCGGGTCCGGGTCATGTCGACTTCCTTAAGCCCCATTCTCCGCCAACCAAGATAACAAATCGCTGACGCCGGCCGACAGGGGCAGGTTAGCGCCGCCGTGGCATGGTCGGGCGCAGGACAACCCGGGACACGGCGTTTCGGGACCCTTCACAGGAGAGACACGTCATGCTCGGCAAGATGATCGTCCACGGACTGGTCGCGACGGCGCTGATCGGCGCGGCGGCCGTCGCCTACGCCCAGATGACCGGCAACGCGGCCGCGCCTCAAACGACCCAGGTCCGGGAAGCGCCGGCCGAGGCCGTGCAGGAAAAGACCGAACGCCACCGCAGGGGCGACGACGACTACGGGAAGTACGGCAAGTACGAGTCGCGCGACAAGCACCGGGACCGCCATGAGTACCGTGAGCGCCGCGAAAACCGCGACCGCCACGAAGACCGCGGGCGCCGTTCACGCAACGACTAAGCGGCCCGACCGACGAGGAGACGCGTCATGACCTTCCGCCTGCCGCCCAAGATCGAGATCGCGCTGCTCAAGTTTTGGCACGCCTGGCTGGCGGGCTCGTTCCTGATCGCCTACGTCACCGCCGACGAAGACACCTACGCCATGCACTTGTTCGCAGGCTACGCCGTGTTGGCGGCGATCGCGGCCCGGCTGCTGGTGGGAGTCGTGATGTCGGTCGGAAGCCCGCTCGCGCTGCCGCGTCCTAGCGCGAAGGGTTTGGTGACGTGGCTGATCGAACGCAAAGGACGCAATCCCTTGTTCTCATGGTTCGCCGCCGTGCTGTTCGCGGTCATCGGCGTTTCCGCCGCGAGCGGCGCGCTCGCCGACGGCTGGACTTGGCTCGAGGACCCGCACGAGGCGGTTTCCGAACTGGCGCTCGGAGTCATGCTCGGCCATGTCGCCTTCGTCACCTTCATGTACGGCGGCAAGCGTCTGCTTATGCGGTTTTTCCGGCCACGCAAGGCCGTAACGCCGGCCGTGCTCGCGTGCGCGCTGCTCGCTCAGCCCGTCCTCGCCCAGGCGGGCGACGCGCGCCGCGATGCGATCCTCGCCGGTTATACCGTTCAGGCGCGCGCCGCCGATCCGTCGTTCGCCGGGTTTTCGGCCGAACGCGGCGAAAAGCTGTTTCGCGCGACCGCGAGCGGCGGAGATGCCCGCACGCCCGCGTGCACCTCCTGCCACACCGAAAATCCGCGCGCCACGGGCCGCAACGCGAAAACGGGGCGCGAGATCGAACCGATCGCGGTTTCGGCCAATCCCAAACGTTTCACCGACAAGACCGAGGTCGAGAAGCAATTCGGCCGTGACTGCAAGGGCGTGCTCGGGCGCGAATGTACGCCGCGCGAGAAAGGGGACTACATCACCTTCATGTTGGGGCAATGATCATGTTCCGAACCTACGCCGCCGCCGCGCTGGCCGCGATCGCGCTGATGTCGTCCGCGCACGTCGTTGCGGACGATCGGGTGCCGCCGGTTACCAACGACCTGGTGCGCAAGGAATGCGGCAAATGCCATATGGCGTTCCAGCCCGCGTTTCTGCCGGCGCGCTCCTGGAACCGGATGATGAGCGAGCTCGCCGACCACTTCGGCGAGAACGCTTCACTCTCCGCCAACAAGGTCGCGGCAATCCGGGCCTATCTCACCGCCAACGCCGCCGACGCCGCGCCCGGCAAGCTCGCCCGCAAGTACCTCCGCCGGATCGGTCCGGGTGAAACGCCCCAGCGTATCACCGACAATCCCGAATTCGCGCGCGAACACCGTTTTCCCGAGCGCGTGTGGAAAGATCCAAAAGTCGTCACCAAATCGAACTGTCCCGCCTGCCACCCGCGCGCCGAGCGGGGCGATTACGACGACGACTAACCCGCCATCTGGCGCAGCAGCAGCCGGAGCGCCGCCTCGGTCGCCTGGCGGCGTACCGCGTCGCGGTCGCCGGAAAAGACGTGGCGCTCGTGCAGCGTGGCGCGGCTCGTGCGCGCGCTGGCCATGTGCACGAGGCCGACCGGCTTGCCAGGAGTCGCGCCGCCGGGGCCGGCGATGCCGGTGACCGAGATAGTTACTTGGGCCGACGAGCGGGCCAGCGCCCCTTCGGCCATGGCGCGGGCGACTTCCTCGCTCACCGCGCCGAAGCTCGCAAACAGGTGCGGCGGCACGCCGAGCAATTCCTGCTTGGCGCGGTTGGTGTAGGTGACGAAGCCGCGCTCGACCACCGCCGACGCCCCGGAAACGGACGTAAGGCAAGCCGCGACCATCCCGCCGGTGCAGGATTCGGCGAGCGCCAGCATCAGCCCCGCGCCGCGGCAGGCGTCGAGCGTTTCCTCGGCGAGGGCGAGAAGCGGCGCGGGAAAGAGGGTGGTCATGGTCGCGCCAGCGCCGCCGCCGCGCCCCACAAAACAGCCGCCGCATAGGTGCCGGCAATCATATCGTCAAGCATGATGCCCAAGCCTCCGCCGACGCGACGGTCGGCCCATGACACCGGCCACGGCTTCCAGATGTCGAACAGGCGAAACAGGAAAAAACCGGCGGCATAAAGCAGCATGTCGTCCCCGGCGGGGATCAGCGCCAACCATTGTCCGGCTGCCTCGTCGATCACCACCGCTTGCGGATCGGCGGTTCCGGCGTGGCGGCGAAACGTTTCCGCCGCCCATACGCCGACGCCGAACAGGACCAGGGCGGCGACGAGCAGGCCGGCGGCCCCTCCCACATGGTGGATGCCGTAGGCGAACGGCACGGCCGCGAGCGAACCCCAGGTGCCGGGGGCCTTCGGCATCAGGCCAACGCCAAACCAAGTCGCCAAGTGCCATGCCGGATGGCGCGGTCCAAAACCGAGGGCCGCGGGTCCGCCGGAGGGTTTGGGCGCGCCGGAGGAATCGTTTGCGCTCATGCCAAAAGGATAGCGGCAGGAAACGGCGACCTCCAGTCGCGCGCTCCTCGCCACTGCCCTGAGCTTCGTATTCAACCCATTGAATTAAAATAATAAAAGACTCGGAATTGGAACCCGTTTTCGGCTCAGCTTGCACCAACCGAGAGGCTTGCCAGCCCTACGGGCTGTCGGTACGGTCCTCGGAATGTTCGCGGTCGGCGTGCCGGTTTCAAAACGGTGGCGCGCGCGCAAAAGACCGATTTCGAAATCGGCTCGACGCATCTCGGACAAAAAATCGAGGGAGACGTGCGCCAACCGGTCCGATTCCAAACCGCTGCCCAAAATAGCCCGACTTGGCGCGACCGCCTGCGCGCCGGCTACGACCGGGTCTTTCCGGAGCGTCATTTCATCGTCCGCACCGAGGGGCGCGTCGCGCACATGCGCGTCTCGCAGCATGCCCAGCTCGTGTTCGCTTTGTTCCTGATCGGGCTTGCCAGCTGGGGCGGCTTTGCCTCCTTCCGCTTCCTGATGCACACCCAGATCGTCGCCTTCAAGGACGAACAGATCGCCACCGCGCGTTACGCCTACCGCACGCTGCTTGGCGAAATCGCCGAATACCAGAAAAAATTCAACATGATCACGCGCGAGATCGAGGAGCACAACGTCTTCGCCGTCGCGCTTCAGGAGCAGAACGCGCTGCTTCAGAAGAACATCACTTCGGTCGAATCCCAGTTGCTCGCCACCGAGAAGGAACGCGAGCAGATGGCCCAAGCGCGCGAAAAGCTCCGTACCCAGCTGGTCCAGATCGAAAACAACATGCAATCCCTCGCCAGCCGCAATTTCACGCTCAAGGGGAATCTTCACCACACCGAAAAGGATTTGCAGACCGCGCTCGCCGAACGCAATCAGGCCATGTTCGAGGCGACCAACTTGCGTCGCCAGATGCGCGACACCGAAAATCGGCTCGCCAGCATCCGCGAAACGCAATTGGAATCCGTCCGCCAGCTCGCCGAACGTACTTCCGGATTCGTCGAATCGACCGAAAAGGTCCTTCAGATCGCCGGCATCGACGCGAACCAGCTGCTTGCGACACCCGACACCAAGAAGCGCACGGGCCAGGGCGGCCCCTTCATTCCGTTCAAGCCGCAGGCGGCGGCCGGCGACGAAGACGACCCGATCGCGTCCGAGATGGAAACGTTCTCGCACCAACTCGCGCGCTGGGGAGCCTTGCAGGACGCGATGGAGCGCGTGCCGCTCGCCGCGCCGCTCAGCCATTACTCGATCAACAGCCCTTTCGGCAAGCGCAAGGACCCCCTCAACGGCATGTGGAGCGCGCATTACGGCGTCGATCTCGCCGCGCCGAAAGCGACGCCGGTGCACGCGCCCGCCACAGGCACGGTCAAGATCGCCGGCTACCAGGACAAATACGGGTTATTGGTCGAAATCGACCATGGCTACGGCCTTCGTACGCGCTACGGCCACCTATCCAAGGTCAATGTCAAGAAAGGCGACAAAGTCACCTTCAACCAGGTCATCGGCCTAGTCGGAAACACCGGGCGCAGCACCGGCTCTCACCTGCACTACGAAGTCCTGTTCAAGGACAAGCCCAAGAATCCGATGAATTTCATCAAGGCCGGACGGCATGTTTTCAAAGAATAAGAAGCCGACGACCGTGGCCGCGCCGCCGCCCGCGCCGGCGCCATCCATCGTCAGCGCGGACATGCGCGTCGTCGGCGACATTTCCAGCCAGGGCGAGGTGCAGATCGACGGCACGGTCGAAGGCGACGTGCGCGCCAAGTCGGTCCTGATCGGCGAAAGCGCCGACATCAAAGGCGAAGTGCTCGCCGACGTGGTCCAGATTCACGGCCGCGTCAACGGATTGATCAAATCGCGCTCCGTCCACTTGGCCCGCACCGCGCACGTCGTCGGCGACATCCTGCACGAATCCATGTCGATCGAGAACGGCGCCTTCCTCGAAGGCCATTGCAAGTGCATGAACGAGCCGCGCGTATCCGCCAGTCCGGTGGGCGAGGCGACGCCGACGCCGCTCGCGCGCGTCACCGGCAAGGACGCTTCGATCGAAGCAAAGAAAATCTAAGCGAAGCGCTCCAGTGCGGTCCGAAACACCGCCGCTTCCACGTTGCCGCCCGAGCAGACCACGCACACCGTCTTGCCCCTGACCGGCAACGCGCCGGAGATCGCCGCCGCCAGTGCCACCGCGCCGCCCGGCTCCACCACCAGCTTGAAGTGGCGCCAGGCCAGCGCCATCGCCTTCATCACCGCGTCGTCGTCGACGTCGAGCGCGCCTTTCACCAAACGGCGGTTGATGGCGAACGTCATTACGCCCGGCGAGGGCGACAGCAGTGCGTCGCACAACATACTGCCGTGGCCGCCGGCGCGCTCGATTCGGCCCGACGCGAACGAGCGCTTCCAATCGTCCCAGCCCGCCGGTTCGACCGCCCACATCTCGGTGCCGGGGGATTCGGCGGCCAGGGCGATCGCCAACCCGGCCGTCAATCCGCCGCCGCCGCATGGTACCAGAACCGCGTCGAGCTTGATCCCGCGCGCGCGCGCCGCACGGGCTATTTCGAGCCCGCCGGTGCCCTGGCCGGCAATGATGTAAAAATCGTCGAACGGCCGCACCAGGGTCAGGCCGCGTTCGCGCGCGAGTTTTTCGCCGATCGCCTCGCGATCGTCCTTGAGGCGATCGTACAGCACCACTTCGGCGCCGTAGGCGCGGGTGTTGGCAATCTTCATCGCCGGCGCGTCCTTGGGCATGACGATCACGGCGGGCGCCCCAACCAGTTGCGCGGCGGCGGCGACCCCTTGCGCGTGGTTGCCCGACGAAAAGCCGACCACGCCGCGCCGGCGTTCGTCGGCCGAAAGCCGCGACACACGGTTGTAGGCGCCGCGAAACTTGAACGAACCGGTGCGCTGCAGCACCTCGGCCTTGATCAGCAGCCGGAAGCCGAGTTCGTCGTCGAGCAGCGGCGATTCCAGCAGTGGCGTCTCGAACGCGACGCCGTGCAGTCGACCGGCGGCATCCTTGACGTCGTCGTAAGCGGGCAGTTCAGAAGGGACGGAGGAATTCATCGATGGCTTCCTGGGCAAGGGGTTCGGACAAACTGGGCGCGTGGCCGACGCCGGGAACCGTCAGCCGTCGCGCATCGGGCAGCAATCGTCCCATACGCTCGAAGGCGTCGGCGTGCAGAACGTCGGACCGTTCGCCCCGCACCAGCAGCACCGGCGTCGCGCGGAGCGCCGCGAACAACGCCAGCAGGTTATAGCCTTCGGTTCCGTTGGCCAGCAACGGCTTGACCAGGCGCACGTCCCAATCGGGATAGAGCAGGCCGTCGTGGCTTTCGCGGTAGGTGGACTGGGCGATCTTGAGCCAGTCGCCGTCGGAATAGGCGGGCAGGTTGGGAAAATTCGCACGCAGCTTGGCCACCGCCGCAGTCCAATCGGCGAGCGGTCCGGCGTCCTGCAAGTAGGCAACGATGCGGTCGAGCCCCCGGATGCCGATTTCCGGCCCGACGTCGTTGATCACGGCGCCCGCCAGCGCGGTCGGCATCGCCACCGCCATGCCGGCGGCGAGGATTCCGCCCATTGACGTGCCGACCACCACCACCCGGCCAACCCCGGCGACGGCGAGCAGATGGCGGATGTCCTCGATATACGTGCGGGGGTGGTAATTGCGCCAATCGGGATCGTAATCGGATTGGCCGCGGCCGCGATAATCGGGGCACAGCACCCGCCGCGTCGCAGAGAGCCGCCGCGCCAGCGCCGCGAAGTCGCGCGAATTGCGTGAAAGGCCGGGTAGGCACAAAACCGGCGTGCACGGCGACAACGGGTCGCCTGAATCGCGAAAGTAAAGATTAAGCCCGTCGCTGCTGGTGAACCGCCGGTCGTGATAGGGTGGCGCGGAGGGCGCGGTCATATCCCGAGTAGTCGAGGAAGGTCGGCGAGGGCGCGCGCTTCGGCCGCGATTCGTCCCGGCATGTTCTCCCGCGGCGCGCCGGACCGGTTGATCCATACCGAGCGGAAGCCGAAATGCGCGCCGGCCCAGGCGTCCCAACTGTTGGAGGAGACGAAGCAGACTTTTGCCGGTTTGACCTTGAAGGCCTTGGTCACCAGCCCGTAGACCCGCGGATCGGGCTTGAAAATCCTGAGCCCGTGAACCGAGAGCACATGGTCGAGCAACCGATTCAAGCCCGCGCTGGCGGCGGCCGCGCGCAGCATGCCGGGCGAACCGTTGGAGAGGATCGCGGTCTTGAAACCCGCCTTGCGCAATGCGCGAAGCGTATCGACCGCGTCCGGGTAGGCGTCGAGGTCGCGGTACAAATTCATTAGCTTGCGGCGCAACGCCGGATTGCCCCCCATGCCGGTTGCCGCCAAAGCGTAGTCGAGCGCATCGCCGGTCAATTTCCAGAAGTCGGCATATTCGCCCATCAGGCTTCTCAGCCAAGTGTACTGCAGTTGCTTGGTGCGCCAGATATCGGCGAGCGGCCCCGACTTGTCGCCAAGGTCGTCGGCGCAGCGCCGGGCCGCCGCCGCCACGTCGAACAGGGTGCCGTAGGCGTCGAACACGCACGCCTCGATGCCGTGAAACGCGGAACTTTTTTTCATGCCGTCGTCCTTTATCCTAGCGTTTCAAATCCCGTTCGGCGATTTGCGCCTCATGCGAACCGCCGTTACCCTTGAGCCGGTAAACCTGGAGGTTTTCCAGGACCCGCTGAATGTAATTGCGGGTTTCCTCGAAGGGAATCATTTCGATCCAATCGACCGCCTGTTCGACCCCGGCGCGAGGATCGCCGTGGGCCTTGAGCCAGTCGCGCGCGCGCTTCGGCCCGGCGTTGTAGGCGGCGAGCGCCAGTACGTACGAGCCGCCGAATTCCGCGATCATGTCGCGCAGGTAGGCTTGACCCAGCCTGAGGTTGTAGTCCGGCTCCGCCAGGCGGGCGGGATTGTGGGAAATGTTGAGCGCGCGCGCCACCTCGCTCGCGGTCTTGGGCATCAGTTGCATCAGCCCCTTGGCCCCGGCGCTGCTGACGGCGTCGGTCTGGAACGCGCTTTCCTGGCGCACGACCGCGAAGACGAGCGGCGATTCCGGCGCATCGCGGCCTTTGCCGTCGGCAGACAATTTGGGCAGGTGCAGGACCGGATAACCGGAATCGGATAGCTCCACGCCGCTGCGGCTCGCGCGCTTGGCGACGTGGATCGCCAATTCCTCGCGCTGCAGCGCCCGCGCCAGGCCCGCGGCCATGCGCCGCCAGCCGGGCGTGTCCTTGACCTCCGCGATCTGAAGGACGAACGGCCGCACGTCGTCCTTGTAGCCGAGCGCGTGCAGAAGCCGGGCCGCGCGCACCAGTTCGTGCGCCTTGAAATCCTGGACCTCGCCCGAGGTCGGCTCCGGCTCGACCGGGAGCTTAAGGCGCGATTGCGCGCCGAGCTTCGCCGCCGCGAGCTGGCCGTAGAACACGGTCGGCTGAGTGGCAGCGGCGCGGTACCATTTTTCGGCTTCGGCCTCGTCCTTCATCGCTTCGGCCGCGCGCCCGATCCAATAGGCGCCGCGCGCCTTGCTGACCGGATAGACCACTGCCTCGTGCATTGCTTTGAAGTGTACAAGCGCGCTCGCCGGATCGTCGAGGAAGCGCAGCGCGATCCAACCGGCGAGCCATTCGGCGTCGGCGAACGGCGCCGATTGCCCCGGCGACAGGCCGTGGGCCTTGACCAGCCGGTAGGCGTCGCCCGCGTATCCTTCGCGCAACCCCCGCCGGGCGAGAACGGCGCGCTCCTGCCACCACAGATCGGCCCGTTCCAGATCGTTGGGCGGGTTGTCGAAGATCTCGCGTGCCTCCGAGTACTTGCCCTTGACCCGGCGCCAGCGCGCGCGCTCGTAAAGCAAACCGGGATCGCGCTGCAATTCCGCCGGCACGCGCGCGATCAGGCGATCGACGTTGCCTTGGCGGTGGCGCAGCATTAGGCGCGCCTCGGCCAGCGCGCGCTGGCCGGGATCGACCCGCCACATCAGGCGGCGGGCTTCTTCCACCTTGCCGTCCCACAGCAAACGGTCGAGGCGTCGGGCGTGGTCGTCTTTGCTCAGAAACTTGCCGTGACGTTTGAGAATTTCTTTTTCCAGCGCCTTGGAAAACGAGCCGGTGATCCAGGCGTCGCGGATCAGCGCCTTGCCGCGTTCGGTAGCGCCGGTCGCGATCAGCGCCTCTGCGTAGCGCACCCGTCCGATCGTGCTGCCCGGCGGGTGGCGGTGGAACCAGTCGAGCACCGCCGCGGGCGGTATGTCCGGCCCGATCGATTCCTCGACCCGGCGGCGGAGCTGGGTCTGCATCGGCCAATGATGGTTTTCCTCGTAGAAGCGGGCGACGCCGTAAAACGGCACCGCCACGCCTTCGCG
>VGZQ01000041.1 GCA_016872535.1 Rhodospirillales bacterium
TGCGGCGGCGGCCTCGGCGGCGGCCTTGGCGGCGGCGGCGGCGGCCTCGGCGGCGGCTTTTTCGGCGGCGGCCGCTTGCTCGGCGGCGGCCCTTTCGGCCGCCTGACGCGCGGCTTCGGCCGCGATGTGGGTGGCGGTCTTCTCGGCGGCGTCGGCGGTCTTTTGACCGGCGGCGGTTTCGAACTTGGCGGCGGCTTCGGCGGCGGCCTTTTCGGCGGCAATTCTTTCAAGGTCGGTCTTGGGGGCTAGACCATCGCCCTGTTTGGTGTGCCCCTGCAGTCCGAAGTCGTTCTGGCTCGCGCTGGTCATCGGAATCGTCTTCAACGTCGTGGCGAAAGTGTTGACGAGCTGGCTCGTCTCCATCTTGACCACCGGCGCGGCGACCAGGTTGAAACTCGAAACCGTGGTAAAATCGCTGGCGTTGTTCATGACGCGCACGCCGCCGGCGTTGGCGATCACCACTTCGCCGACGAAGCCGTCCTTTTCCTCCATCAGCACCACGCTCATCGGCTTGCCTTCGCCGATCTCGATACCCACCTGGGTGCCGCGAATGCCGATGGTGGCGACCGGGGTCTTCAGGCTCATGGCGTCGGGGTCGGTCTTGGCGACCTGGCCGCTGACGAAGGTGAACACGCCCTGCACCACCGACATGGAGACGGAGCCCTTCTGCGCCGCCGGGTCGTAAATCATTTCATCCAGCACCATCTTGCCGTTCTCGCCCATGGAGAACGTGGTCTGGTCGGCGAGCATCACGCCGATGGCGCCGTCGGCGCCGGATTCGAGCACGTCGCCCTGGAACACCTGGGAGCCGACCTCCAACTGGACGCGCGTGCCGTCGGGACGGATCGCGAAGACGGTGCCGGACAGATTCTGGACCTGGCCGATGGGCGCGCCGTCGGAACCGACGATGATTTGGCCTTCCGAGCCGCCAAGCGAGAGCACACCGTCGGCGCCGCCGGTCAGCGCGTCGCTGCCGCCGGCATCCGCCACCTGTTCGCCGGGGCCGCCCGTCAGCTGCGCCACCACGTTGCCCGGAACCTGGGCGCCGTCGGCGGAAGCGAGTTGCGGGGGATTCGGTTGGTCGAAGTAGCCTTCGATCTTCACCTGACTGCCGTCGGGCATGGTGAGCACGAGATCGGAGCCGTCCTGGGAAAATTCGGCGTTGGTCAGAGATACGCCTTCGGGCAGGACGATTTCGCCGCTGTTGCCCGCTTGCAGGGTGATGATGCTGTCGCTACCGGCTCCGTCCATCATGACGCGTTCCTCGATTTCTCCATGCCGGCGCGAACAGCGCGCCGGGTGCATTGGCCTTTCCCCGGCAAGACGGACTCCGCCCCTCCGGGAACCGAAAGCAAGATAGGCCGAGGCCGTGTAAACCGCCCCAAAAACATGATCCGAGACGGCCTGACACCCGTCTGATGGCGGCCCCAAGACCCCTTGGTCGCCAGATAACTACTTGAAATTAAATACTATTATAATAGTCCGCGCCACCTGCCACGGGACCGCGAACAAGGTTAGCCGCTTGATCTTGGTGGAAAGGGCTCTGCCCGCCGAGCGAGCCATCCGATCACGCTCCGGCCGATCGGGCGGGGGCGTCACATGGCCGGGCGCGCGCCAGCTGCCGCCAGGAACTTGTGGGCCGAGCCCGCCTGCAAAAGTTCGACCGCGCAACCGAGTTGGCGATCCTGCTTTTCACCGACGGGCCGGCAGCGGGAATCGGGTACGCTGCCGTGCCGGCGGGGCAAGACCGACCCGACCGCCGGCAGCGCGCCGGGAAGGTCGGCCTCGCGGCGGCGCTTGTCGGCCGCGCTGTCCGCCGACTTGTTTTTGTCCTTTTCCGCTTCGGCGGCGGTGTCGATCACCTCGACGTCGGGCTCGACCCCGCGCGACTGGATCGCCTCGCCCGACGGCGCGTAATAAAGCGATGTCGTCAACCGGATCGCCCCTTCCTGCGGCAACGGT
The DNA here is from genome assembly GCA_016872535.1 of Rhodospirillales bacterium. Lineage (NCBI taxonomy): Bacteria > Pseudomonadati > Pseudomonadota > Alphaproteobacteria > Rhodospirillales > Rhodospirillales bacterium. Next base: position 1,963 of record VGZQ01000041.1, read on the forward strand.
ACGACCGTCTGCACCGATCCCTTGCCGAAGGTCAGCGTGCCCATCACCGTCGCGCGGCCGTTTTGCTGAAGGGCGGCGGCGACGATCTCGGCTGCCGAAGCCGAGCCGCCGTTGACCAGCACGACCATCGGAATGCCCCGCGCGATATCGCCCGATACCGCCTCGTAGACGCGGCCGGCGCCACGGCGCCCCTTGACCGTCACGATTTTTCCGGAATCGAGAAACGAATCCGCCATCGTCACCGACTGCTCGAGCAACCCGCCCGGATTGTTGCGAAGGTCGAGCACGATCCCGCGCGGCTTGCCGCCCAACCGCTCGCGGATCTCGGCCACCGCTTGATCGAGGTTGTCGTCCACCTTCTCGATGAAGCGAACGACCCGGATATAACCGACGTCGTCGACGATTTCCCAGCGAACCGAACGAACCTTGATCACCGCCCGCGTCAAGCGCGCCTCGAACGGCGCGCCGCCGCGGATCAGTGTCAGACGAATTTCGGAGCCCGCCGCGCCGCGCATCTTGTTGACCGCGTACATCAGGCCCTTGCCCTTGACCGGCTCGCCATCGACGTGAGTGATCAGGTCGCCGGACTTCAGGCCGGCGCGATAGGCCGGCGTATCCTCGATCGGCGCGATGATCTTGACCAGGCCGTCTTCGGCGCTGACTTCGATTCCGATGCCGCCGAACTCGCTTCGCGTGCTGACGAAGCTGTCGCGATACTCGTCGGCGTTGAGGTAGGCCGAATGCGGATCCAAGCTCGACAGCATCGCGCGCAGCGCCGCTTCGACCAATTTTCCCGGGTCCCGCCTGAGCGACGACCCTTTCTCCTCGTCGAGCCCGCGCAACGCGGCGTTCACCAGCTCGGCATCGCCGACCTCCCGGACGTATCCGACCCGCACCCGCTTGAAGACGTCGGTGAAATGGGCCGTCGCCCGCTCCACGCCGTCTTTATCGGATTCGCGCCGCAACGCGACGTTGAACCGCTCCACCTCGCGGCTGCTGTCGGCGGGCAGTCCCGCCAAGTCGCTCCACCCGATCGCGCGCCCGAGAACCCCGTCGCCGACGGAGCAACCGCCGAGCGCGCCAAGCGCGACGCCCGCGGCAACCGCACCCGCGACAACGATCGTCGTCCGCAATCCGCGCGTTCGGGGAAAGTGGTTCGTCATCGATTTCATCGACCGCACCGGAGCGACGCCATCGGCTACGGCGCCTCAGCCGTCGGCGTTGATCTTGGCGATCAAGCCCTTGAGCACTTCGTCGGCGATATCGTTTTCAATCTGGCAGGTGCCCGCGTTCTCGTGTCCGCCGCCGCCGTGCTTGAGCATCAGTTCGCCGACGTTCGTCTTGGAGGTGCGGTTCATGATCGACTTGCCGACCGCAAAAACCGTGTTCAACTGATTCAATCCCCACATCACGTGAATCGAGATATTACAGTCGGGATAGAGCGCATAGACCATGAACCGGTTGCCCGCGTAAATGGTCTCTTCCTTACGCAGGTCGAGGACGACGAGATTTTTGTAAATTTGCGCGCAGCGCTTGAGCTGGTCCTTGAATTTATCCTGGTGCGCGAAGTACAGGTCGACCCGCTCCTTGACGTCGGGCAACGCCAGTATCTTGTCGATGTCGTGGTCCCGGCAGTAATCGATCAACTGCATCATCAACTGGTAGTTGGAAACGTGGAAGTCCTTGAAGCGGCCGAGCCCGGTGCGCGAATCCATGATGAAATTGAGAAGCACCCAATCCTTGGGATTCAGGATTTCGTCCTTGCTGAATTGCGCCGAGTCGCTTTTATCCACCGCGTCCATCATGGCGGCGGAAATGTGGGGAAATTTCTTCTTGCCGCCGTAATGGTTGAACACGACGCGCGCGGCCGAGGGCGCCTTGGGATCGATGATGTGATTTTTCGGCTTGTCCTTCATCCGGATCGTTTCGGACAAGTGATGATCGAAGGCCAAATGGACGCCCTTGACGTAGGGAAGATTGGTGGTGATGTCCGAATCGGAAATCAGAATGGTACCGTCCTGCATGTCCTTGGGATGGACGAACTTGATATCCTCGATGAGCCCGAGCTCGCGCAGCAGCACCGCGCAAACCAGCCCGTCAAAGTCGCTCCGGGTCACCAAGCGGTATTTTTGTTCGCTCATCTCAAGCCTCGACCGATTAGGGAAAGAGCCGTTTAGTTTGCCCGAATTGCCGCGGTTTGCAAGGGCTTGGCGGACGCATAACCGGCGATCCGGATGGCCCACAGCACGGCCGTAAACAAGATGACCGCCGTCCCTTGATGCGCGACGCCCAAAGCGATCGGAACGTGGAGCAAAAGCGTCAAGACGCCGAGCCCGTATTGGATAGCCGCCGCCACCGGAACGAGCAGGATCGCCCGCCGCAACCGGAAGTCGCCCGACCCCCGGGGCGCGAGAAATCCGAACCCCAGCGCCGACAGCACCGTCAACGTCGCCAACAGGCGGTGGTTGAATTGCACCGCGGCGATGTTCTCGAACATGTTGGCGAACGTGACGCCGAGCGCGAAGTAGCCGTCCGGAACCACCCGGCCGGCCATGAGCGGGAACGTGTTGTAGGCAAGGCCGGCGTCCAACCCCGCGACCAGCGCGCCAGACAACATCGTGACGACAACCAAGCCGAGGAGCAGGACGGCCAACCGACGCATGCGCCCCGACGCCGCGTTTACGCCGACCTCGCCGGATAAGCCGATCAGTCCGGTCGCGATCCAGAACAGATAGCCATAGATGGCCACGGCGAGCCCGAAATGGGCCGCCAGCCGATAGGGACTGACACGGGGATCGTCGATCAGGCCGCTTGCCACCATCCACCAGCCGAGCACCCCTTGCGCCCCTCCCAGCAGCAATGCGGCCACCATGTGACCCTTGAGCCGGCGATCAAGCCAGCCCCGCCACCAGAAGATCGCCAACGGCACGGCGAAGGCCAAGCCGATCAGGCGGCCCCAGAGCCGGTGGATGAACTCGAGCCAGAAAATTCCCTTGAACTGGTCGAGGCTCATGCCGCGGTTGATTTTCTGGTACTCGGGCGACGTTTGGTACTTCTGAAACAGCTCTTGCCATGCCGTGTCGCCGACCGGCGGCATCCATCCGGTCAAGGGCTTCCATTCGACGATCGAAAGCCCGGATTCGGTCAGACGAGTCAGGCCGCCGATGACCACCATCAGAAAAATAAACACGCACACGATCAACAACCAGCGCGCGATCGCCGCATGCCGGCGGTCGAAATCCGCGTCCGTCGTCGAACGAGTGGCCGGCACGCGTCGGATCTCAGTTCTCGCGACCGATCGCGCGCAGCAGCAACATATAGACCTTGCCCACGTCCGCGGTCAGGAAAGTGGTGGCGAGCACGCCGTCGATGTCGCGTTTTTTCGCTTCGCCGAGCGCGCCCTCGAACTGCGCGATGTAGCGGTTGACGTATTCCCGAAATTCGGCGTCCTCGCGGTAGCGGCTCGCGATGGTGGCCAGCCGCGAACGCTCGCGCAGGCCCAGCATCTTGCGCACGAACAGGCCCTTTTCGCCCTTGCTGTAGCGTTGCCAGTCGTCCTCGGAAAGCTCCGTTTCCAGGATCCGATTCATGTCGATCGCGAGCGATTGCAGTCGCTCCATCACGAACGTCGCGTCGCGCAGGAATTCCTGGGTGCCGGCTTGGCGGCGACGCTCGTTGAGGATGCGGAGCACATCCTGTGCTTCCCGCGTCGCCTCGCGCATGTCGGCGATCTGGCGCTGCAGGCCTTCGCCGATCTGGCGGGCCTGATCGGAAACGCGTTCGGCGTTGGCGGCGGTGGATTCGGCATTGCGCGCAACCTGGGTCCAGGCGGAAACCTGGTCGAGCGCCTGGCGCGACATGCCGCCGATTTCCTCGGCGCGATGGACCAATGTTTCGCCCAGGTTGGCGACCGAGCGTTCGGTCGACGTATACTGGGTCGCGAGTTCGTGCAGTTGGCCGCGCAGCGCGCCTGTACTGGCGCCGATGCGGGCGACGATATCGTCCGCCTTGCCGGCAATTTCGTGGGCGCGCTGGCGGAACAGTTCGCTCAGGCGCGAAAGCCGGGTTGCGCCCTGTTCGGCGTTCGCCGTCAGGTCCTGACCGCGCCGCAGCAGCGTTTCGCTGCCCCGATCGAGATCGAGCGCCGCGGTCTTGCCTCGCGCATCCAGTTCCTGAATTCGTTCCGCGACCAGCCGGGCGGCGTCGGTCGCATCGCCCGCCGCGCGCCGCGCCACCGCTCCGATGTCCTCGGTCCGCTGGAACAGCGATTGGCCCTCCTCCCTCAATTCGCCGTATATCTGGCGGCTCAATTCCGCGAGATGGCCGGTGCCGCTCTTGAGTTGCGCCGTGGCCTGGTCCACGTCGGCAGCCGCCTTTTGCGCGACCAACCCGAGAGATTCCGCGTTCTGCTGGAACGCCGCGGTCGATATCTGAAGCGCCTTGACGCCGCGGTCGGAGGTATCCGCCAGTGCGGCCGTGCTCTGTTGCAGCGCTTCGCCCGCCTTGCCGAGCCGCGTGGCGGCCTCATCCGAGGCCGCCGCCACCGCCGTCGCGTGCCCGTGCAAAACCTCGGAGAACGAACGCACGTGCGACATGGCCGAGGCATGCACGGCCGACAAATCCTGCGATCGTTGGCGCAAAATTTCGGCGATGCGTTCCAGCCTCGTTTCCGTTTGCTCGGTCGCGGCGGAGATTTCGTCGCGATTTTGGCGCAACCCCGCGGCCAGGACGTCGAGGCGGCGCCCGGCGTCGGCGCCGGCCTCGTTGACGCCCTCGACGCCGTCCTTGATGGCGGCAATGACGTTGCGGACCCGGCCTTCGGCAAGTTCGGAGGTTCCCGAGAGTTCCCCGGCACCGGCTTTCATTTCGGCCGTTGCCTCGCGCAACCGGCCGATCGCCTGGTCGGCGGATCCGGCCAGATCGCCCTGCCGTGCGACCAGCGTTTCGCTCGCCAGCCCGAGATTGCGGACCGCTTCTTCCGAGGCGACGACGAGTCGATGCGATTGGCTGTGATACGCGTCGCCGAGGGTCGATATCTTGGTCGCCGTCTTGTCGGAAACGTCCATGAGATCGTCGGCCTGACGGCGCATGGCCGACGCCATCAACTCGAGCATATCGGTCGCGCGTTCGACCGCGCCCGCCGCGTCGCGCGCGCGCGCGTGCAGCGCTTCGGATACGCCGGCCAGCGCGCTGACCGCGCGCTCGCTGGTCACGCCCAGATCGGCGCCGCTCCCGGCGACGGTTTCGTTCATGGCGCGCAACTGGGTTTGGGCCGAGTCGGCCGCGTCGGACATTTCCTTCAGGCTGCGACGCATTTCCTCGATCACGCCTTGCAGCCGCGCCTCGGCGAGGTCGCCGGAGGATTGAACGTCGCCGGTGCGTCGCTGGATGAGCCCGGCGCCTTCCTCAATCGACTTCGCGACCCGCGCGCCGGTATCGGCCAGTTTGTCCGCGTGCTCGATCAAGCCGCGCGTCGCGACGGCGATGTCCTCGGTCGCACGGCCGGCGACCAGCGCCGTGTCGTCCGCCCGCCGCCGCAGGGTCTCGGCCGAATCGTCGATGCGCGCGGTGGCGGCGGTCGCGGTCTGCGCCAAATCGGCGAGTTGGCGCCGGAATTCATCGGCATGGGCGGAAGCCTGGCCGACCGATCCGTCAAGCTCCGCCACGCCCTGATTAAGCGCCCGCGTCGCCGTGGTGATCGCCGCCGCGCCCTGCTCGGACGCCTTGGCCACCTCGGCGCCGGTTTTCTGAAGACCGACCACCAACGCTGCAAGCCGCCCGCCGGTCCGGTCCGACAGGCCCGAAAGGTCGTCGGCGCGTTGGCGCAGCGTTTCCCCGACCGCGCCGAGGCGTTGGATGCTCTGCGACGACAACTGATTGAGGGAATCGGCCTGCTGGCCGACCGCTTCGCCGGCGCCATCCAACCGCGCCACCAATTCGTCGGCCGCGCGGGCGAGATTCGCGGCCCGTCCGTCGAGAGCCTCGCCGGCTCGAACGGTTTCCACCAGAACTTTATCGGAAGCGAGTCCCAAGTCCTGGATGATTCGGCGGAGCGATTCACCGACGCCGGCGGCGCGCGCGGCGGTCTGGTCCGCCGACTCGGACATGGTCCGAGCCTGCATCTGCATGGCCTCGCCGGCGCCCTTGATGCGCTCCGCGACGCGGTCCGCGGTCATCTCGATTGCGCGCGATTGCTCGCGCATGGTTTCGCTCACGAGCTTGACTTTCTCGCTTGCCGTGTCCGAGGTGCTGTCGAGCGCGCGCGCCTGACGCTCCAGGCTGCCTTCGATCTCGGCCGCGCGCATGGCGACGACGGAACCGACGGCGTTGAGTTCCTCGACCTGGCGCTTGAGGCCGTCGCCCATCAACTCGGTTTGGCCAGCCGCGCGATCGAGACGCTGGCTCATTTCCTGGGCGTGATTGTGCAACAGATCGGCGCTGAGTTTGACCTTGTCGCTGATATCCGCCGACGACTGGAGCAGGATCTGCGCCTTCTCGAACAGGCGTTCGCCCGCGTCCTGGGCGCGCCCGGTCGCCTCTTCCGACACGGCCGCGAACTGACGGCCCCGTTCGGCGAATGTTTCGGTCGCTTCGCGCGCACGGGTCGAGGCCTCGTTGGCGACCGCCGACAATTCCTCGCCGCGTCGACGCAGGATTTCGGCCAGATCGTCGACGCGCGCGTTGGCGCGATCGGCGGCGACGGTCAGTTCCTGCGCGTTCTGGTGGAGAACGTCGCCGACTTGGCGCGCGCGGTTGGCGGCGCGCTCCGAGGCGGCCTGCAAATCCTCGACCTGGCGGCGTAGCGCCTCGGCCACGGCTTGCGCGCGCAGGTCCGCGTCCTCGGACGCCCGCGACAGTTCGAGGGCGCGGCGCTTGACCAGCGCGCCGACCGCCTCGGCACGCGCCGCCGCTTCCTCCGTCGCCTGGGTCAACTCGCGCGCTTGGCGGCGCAGGCTGTCGGTGATCTCCCTCAAGCGCGATTCCGCGCGCTCGGAAGGGTAGGCGAGCTGGTTCAATTGCCAACGCAACGCCTCGGTCTCGCGCCGCAACTCGCGCCCGCGCTCGAAGAACGCGACCGTCATCCAGATCAGCGCGATGGGGGTCGCGATCCCGGCGAACAACCCGCCGATCTCGTGCGGCAGCAACTGGCCGAGCTCGGCCCAGCCGACAGAGCCGCCGATGAACGACACACCGAAGTAGAGCCACGCGAGCGTCAAGACACCGCCGGCGACAAGCGGCAGCCGGTAGCGATGGTACGCCGGTACGATCCAGGCTTGCGGTTCGAGCGGACGCGACGGCGTCAACGGCTCGTTCGCCGACGCGACGGTCGTTTCCGTCGGTCGCGACTCGGGGGCCTGGTCGGCGGGGGTGTCCCGCAGATTCGCCGTGGTCATGGCCTAACTCCTCCGTCACATCGTTAGGCGCGCCGGGGGCCGATTCGCCCGCGATGATACACGACCAAATGTGGGCCGGAAAGACTATACGCCCACAAGAACTTGATGATTCGCGAGGTTTTTCAGGATTCCATGACCGATTCGATTCGCGCCGCGAGGCGATCAAGGGCGTGTCCGTCGTCGAGCCCCCCGTACAGCCGTTGCCGCCATCGTGCGCGGGCCTCGCGCCCACGGTCTTCGCCGGCGAGGGCGCGGGCGACGGCGGCCGCAATCTGGGTGGAATCCTCGATCCGCTCACCGATATCCCGACACGTCCAGGCGAGCGCCTTCGGATCGTATCCACTGCCCGTCGCCAAGCGGTTCGGGTTATCGACCAGCACAATCGGCCGATCCACGACCAGGAACGAGAACATCAGGTCCGCGCAATCCGTCACCAGCACGTCGGCGGCGGCAAGCAGCGGCGCGGGATCGGCGGCGGCCGAGTCGACCAGATGAACGTTGGGGAAGTCGCGCGCCACGTTCCGCCACCAGGTGAGCCATTGCGGCTGGTGCGCGCAGGTAACCGGGTGCGGTTTGACGATCACGGCGATGTCGTGACGGTCCCCGCGCAGGGATTCGATCGGGTGTTCGCCCAGCATGGCCGCGGCCGAAAGGGCGGGCTGATAGGTCGGTGCGAACAGAATGATCCTGCTGCGACCGGATTCCCCGCCCCGCGCCGGCAGGAAATCCGGCGACGGGGTTGCGCCCTGACGAAGCGGGTCGAGCGCGATCGGCCCGACGGTCCAGATCCGGTCGTCGGGAATGCCGGCGCGGGCGAAACGGTCCCGATCATCGGGCCCGATGGCGGCGGCGATATCGGCGAGCGGCGCAAAGGCGCCCGACAAGGCCTCGTCGCCGACCCCAGCCTGCAGATAGAGCGTCGCCGCACCGGGAACGAGCCTACGGATGTCGCGCGGGAACGGCTCGCAAGCGACGATCAGGTCAGGCGCGAAATCGGCGATCTCGCGCCAGTCGCCGCCGATCAACGGCCACCGCTTTTCGGCCAGACGTTCGAATAGCGGCTTGAGAACCGGATAATGCTCCGGCCGGGAGAAAAACAGCGCCGCGCGGCCGCTCCGGCGGGAACGGCCAAACCGCCCTTCTCCCGTCAAGTCGAACTTGAGGGTCGCTTGCGCCGCGCGCAGGAACGCGTCGTCCGGCGCGAGCGCGAGGCCCTTGCGCAGCGCGTCCATCGCCTCCGCGCGCCGTCCTTGGGCCTTGAGGGCAAGTCCGAGCTGGTAGCGGCCATCGGGCCGGTCGGGGAAACGTTCGACCAGCGCCCGCAACGCCTGGACCGCCTCGAACGTCGCGCCCGAGCGGCGCAACGCGGCGGCAAGATAGTACGCCGGCTCGAACGATTCCGGCTCCGCCGCCGCCGCCTGCCGGAAGGAGTCGATCGCGCCCGTGGTATCGCCGGCAAGCGCCAGCGCGCGCCCGAGGGCACAGTGCGCGGGCGCCGAACCCGGATCGACGGCGACCGCGCGCCGGAAATGCTCGAGCGCCTCGTTCCCTTCGCCCGCGCCGGCGAGAATCTCGCCCAGCCGGAGAAGAGCCTCGACGTGACCCGGATCGAGCGCGAGGGTTTCGCGCCACGATGCCGCCGCCGCGTTGAGATCGCCCCGACCTTCGGCGGCGTGCGCGTCCGCGACCAGCCCGCCGGTTTCGCTCAAGAGACACGGCGCCGACGCCGCCTCGGCAATTTCGGCGGCGGAAACCGGTTCCGAAGTCGGTAACCGCTCGGCGTCCGTGGGCGGTTGTGCGAGCACGACGAGGCCCATCTTGGCGAGCCAAGCGATCCCGCGCGAGGCAAGTCCCTGCCGGTCCGGCGGCAGGCGCAGCACGAGTTCCGCCGCCGTCGCTTCCCCGGAGCGGTCGAGGGAGATCAGCATCGCCGCCATATCCTCGGCGGCGGGCAGAATATCGGTGGCATAGCCGTTCATGGGGAGCCGCGCGAGGGTTTCGAGCTTGGCCGAGCCCGCGCCGGGCGCGAGCGCGACGCGGGTCGCTGCGCCGATGCGGTGCGATGGATGGTCCGCGAGGCGCACGAAAGGATCGCCGAGAGTTTCCGGCCGCACGAACGGCCGACACGACTCCCCGGGCCTTTCCGGCGCCGCGCGCAGATCGGCCAGTTCATGCCACAGCGTCTGATGCCGGGCGACGATCGCCCGCCAATCGAACGCCGCGCGTGCGTGGGCGCGCGCCGATGCGCCCATCGTCCGACGCCAGTCCGCGTCGGAGGCCAGCGCCGCGAGCGCATCGGCCGCCGCGCGTACGTCCACCGCCGTGACCTGGGCGACAATGCCCGCCTGACGGGCAAACGCAGCCGCGCGCGCCTCGGACAGCAAATCGAGTTCCGGCGCCAGCGCCAAATCGGTCCCCTGCCCCGGTTCGGGCAACCATGTTGGAGCCAGAAAGCCTTCGACACCGTCCCGCACCGCCTCGCGCAAGCCACCCCAGTTGGACGCCACCACTGGCAGACCCGAAGCCATCGCGGCGAGTACCGGTTCCCCCGCCGCGTCGTGCCCTCCGTCGTCGAGCGCGACAAAAATGTCGGCGGCGAACCAGACGTTGCCGCGCACAGCCGGTTCCTCGCCGTCGAAGAAGATGCAGCGCGAAGTGGGCGCGAGCGCGCGGGCCGCGTCGCGGTACTGGCGCTCGACCTCAGTCGAGGCGAACGTCCCGGCGTGAATCAGAAAGCAGCGGCGCTCCGCCCGCCGCGCCGCTTCCTCGGCGGCGAGATAGGCGGCGACGGGATGGCGTCCGCCGCGGTAATCGAACCGGCCGAACAGCAAGAGCGCCACGTCGTCCTCGCCGATACCGAGCCCGCGCCGGACGCGGCCCCGGATGGCGCGAACCTCGGGTGTGTCCGCGTATTCGTCGCATTCGATTCCGAACGGTATGACCCGCGTCGGCACCGCATCGCCGACGAGACGCCGAACGGTTGTCTCGATCGCCTGCGACGGACAAACGAGAACGTCCCACGGCGCAAGCGGCGCTCCGGCAAGTCGAGCGAGATGGTCGAGGGTCTCGGGATCACCCAGGTTCTCGATCACACCGACGAGGCTATAGGCACGGTCAAGCCCTCCCGCCCGACGTCGTCCGGCGAAGGGCGCGAGCGGCGCTCCCGGCGCGAGCAACGTCGAGGGCACGCCGCCGGCGCCGAGACCGCCGGGCGGCACCCAATGGAACGGCCGACGTCCGTTTCCCCCCTCGCCCATTTCCGCGCACCCGGCGTCGTAATGGGCCTTGGCGAGGGCGTGAACGTAAATCGCCTCGACCGCGCCGTGACGGAGGATCGCCCGCTTGAGCCGCTTCCAGTCGCCGCGATCGTTTCCGGCCGGAACCGGCAAATGGAGAAAAACCGCGTTCATCAATATAAGTGCTGACCGCCCGTAACCCAGAGTTCGGTTCCGGTCACATAAGCGGACTCGTCGGAGCAGAGATAATGGATGGCGCGCGCGCAGTCCTCGGGCGAGCCCATGTGGCCAAGCGGAATGCGCGGGATCAGCACTTCATACTCCGGCTGGACCATGGCGGTTTCGATCTCGCCCGGCGCGACCGCGTTGACGCGCACGCCGAGTTCGGCGAATTCACCCGCCATCTCGCGGGTCAAGGCCGATAGCGCCGCCTTGGAAATGGAATAAGCCGAGCCGGCAAACGGATGGATCCGATGCCCGGCGATGGAAGTGATATTGACGATGGCGCCGCGCCCGCGATGAAGGGCGGTGGCAAATCCGCGCGCGAGCTTCAACGGCGCGAAGAAATTCAGTTCGAACACCTGGCGCCAGGCGTCGAGATCGCCGTTGAGACAGCCGAGCCGCTCCTTAAACGGGGTTTTGGGCGAAACCCCGGCGTTGTTGACCAGCGCATGCAGCGGATCGCCCGCGAGCGCCTCATTGGCCTGGGACACGAATCGCGCCAGGCTCGATTCGTCGGCGAGATCGGTCGGCACGTGCAGCGTCCAATTGGGATCGCGCTTGCACTCGGGCGGCACGTCGGCACGGGCGCATGTGATAACCCGCCAGCCCCGCTCAAGAAAATGGATCGCGGTCGCATGGCCGATGCCCCGGGACGCTCCGGTCACCACCACGGTCTTGCGCTCGCCACTCATGACGGCGACGTTAGAATAAATACCCCCGTCTTTCTAGGCCGGAGACGCCGACCTTCCATGTGCTCGCGCTACGAAATCAGGTCGCGCCCCGAGGCGCTCGCGCGGCGGTTTCGGCTCGACGAAACCGCGCCCGATCTGGCGCGGCCCGAGGTTCGCCCGACCGACCTTGCGCCGATCGTCGTTCGCGACGCAGGCGGTGTTCGGCGCGCACGAGCAGCGCGCTTCGGCCTGAATGTGACCTGGGACAAAATGCCGGTCATCAATGCCCGCGCCGAGACCCTGCGCCAGAAGCCGACCTTCCGGCCGCTGCTCGGCAACCGTTGCTTGATTCCGGCCTCAGCCTATTTCGAGTGGCACCAGGACGGCCGAGCGCGCAGGCGCATTCGTATTTCCCTGGCGGAAGACGAATTGATCGGATTCGCGGGACTGTTCGATGCGAACCGCTTCGTCATCATTACTTGCGCCCCGGCGGCGACCATTGCCCATGTCCACGACCGGATGCCGGTAATCCTGCCGCCCGAATCGGAAGAGCGATGGCTCGATCGTGCAAACGACGATCTCGCCCGACTCCTCTCGCCTTATGCTGGCGCGATTTCGACGGCGGAGGAAAAGCCCAGGCCGTCCCCGCAAGGCGACTTGTTTGCCTTCGGGTAGGACCGAGTTCCGTACACATCGCCGTGAGGTTCCACCGGATCGGTTGCCGGGGTCGAAGTCCTGGATGTCGAATGGCGGCAAGGACTGATGCCATGGGCGACAAACACCGAGAATGGCGGAATACATTGAGAAGCGCGGCCAGAGCCATCTCGGTCGCGTTGGCGCTCGCGGGCTGCGCCGGCGCGGACGGCGGACGATACATCACCGTGAGGATGGAGCCCGCCAGCCTGCAAAACGCCCTCAACGACGCGCGAGCGCAAAATTACACCGTCCACGCGACCGCATCCAACGACCTGTTGTTGTTGGAAGGAAAGAGCGCTTATCGCTTTGCCGACCGCTCCGGCTCATTCAAGCGCAGGTCGATCGCGAGCCCTGGTGAATTGGAGTCCCTCCTGCGCGGAATGGGCGATGGCTACGCCGCCATCGATCCGGACACCGGAAAGACGATGGCGTATCTGTTCCAAAAATCGACGTTTTATCCGCTATCCGGCGATAAAGAGACCAAGACTTACCACGTCGATTTCGCCATGCGCGGCAAGATCGGTAGCTACTGACGTCCGCGCCGTCTCAGGCGCTGCGGTAGAGCTTGGTCAACACGAACTCGCGGTGGCCGAGGGCCTCGGCCGCGGTCAAGCGGCCGTTGCAGACCCGGATGGTCATGTCGATCAGGGCGTCGCCCGCTTCGTCGAGCGTCATTTCCCGGCGCAGCAGGCCCGACACGTCCACGTCGATGTGCTCGCTCATGGTGCGGACCGTGCGCGGGTTGGCTGTGATCTTGATGACCGGCTCGATCGGATTGCCGATGACGTTGCCCTGCCCGGTCGGGAACAAATGCACGGCGAAACCGGCCGCCGCCTGCAAGGTCACGCATTCGGCCGCCGCCGAGGATGTGTCCATGAAATAGAGCCCGGGCCCCTTGCGCGGCGCTTCCGCCGGACCCAGTACGTCGACATAGCGCGTCTTCTTGCCGATCTTTTCCAGATTGCCGAAGGCCTTCTCCTCGATGGTGGTGAGGCCGCCTTCGATGTTGCCCTTGGTCGGCTGGCTTTCGGACAAGTCCGAGGTCTTGTAGGGCTCGATCACCTCGTCCATGTAGGCTTGCCAGGTCTTGAGGAACTTGTTGCCCGCTTCTGGGGTCTTGCCGCGGGTCGCGCAGACCTTTTCCGCGCCGGTGATTTCGGAGGTTTCGCCGAAACACGTGGTCACGCCGAACGGATCGAGCTTGTCGATGAAGTTGCCGACGGTCGGGTTGGACGCGAGCCCCGAAGTGGTGTCAGATTCGCCGCACTTGACCGAGACCCAGAGATCGCGAAGGCGGCATTCGACCCGCGTCTTTTCGCTCGCCCACTGGACGTATTCCTTTGCTTTGCGACTGGCGGCGGCGATGGTGGCGATGTCGCCGTTCTGTTCGATGGCGAAGCCCGCGACCGGTTTGCCGGTTTTGGCGATGCCGTCGACCACACGCTTGGTCCAGCCCGGCTCGATGCCGATGACCACGGCGGCGGCGACGTTCGGGTTCGACCCTGTGCCGATCAGGGTGCGGAAGTGCAACTCCAAGTCCTCGCCGAACTGGAGCCGCCCGTAGGGGTGCGGCAGCGCCAGCGTGCCCTTGATGTTGTTGGCGACTGCTTCGCACGCGGCGTTCGAAAGATCGTCGAGCGGTAGGATGATCACGTGGTTGCGCACGCCGACGCGGCCGTTTTCGCGCTTGTAGCCCCAGAAGGTCAGGTTCTTGAGATCGCGGGACGGCTTGCCGTTACCCTTGCTGCGTTTGGCCATGTCACCACCTTTTGGTCTTGACGTTGTGGACGTGCGCATGCCGGCCGACGCCGATGGGGGCGACCGCCTTGCCGATGTCGTGGCCGTACTTGATGATGGCGTCGCCCTTCTTGATCGCTTTGAGCGCAATCTTGTGGCCGAGCGGAATCGCATCCAGCGCCTTGATCTTGATGGTCGCGTCGGTCTCCATCACCCAGCCGGTCAGCATCTGACCGGCTTTGACGCCCTCGACCACCACCACGCCGACCGTATCCTTGGAATCGTGTACCAGAAAATGCGGTGCCGCCACGTCCGTGCCTCCCTTGCTTCGAAATTCGGTATGTCGATATGCCGCCCCATCCGGGTCCCGTCAAGTCGAAACCACCCCCTTAAACAACTTGATGCAGCAGGGGTTTTCCCGCCCTAAGCCGGCGGCAATTTTCGACCGCGACCGCGAGACTGCGGTCGAGGGTTTCGACCGTCAACCACGCGACATGGGGAGCCACCACCACGTTCGGCAGCGCGAACAGGGGATGCCCGGCCCCGGCGGGTTCGGCCGCGAACACGTCGATCCCGGCGGCGCCGAGCCGGCCGGACTTGAGGGCTTCGACCAGCGCCGCTTCGTCCACCAACGCCCCGCGCGCGGTGTTGACGAGCACCGCACCCGGCTTCATCCGTTGGATGGCCCGTGCCCCGATCAGGCCCTGGGTTTGGTCGGTCAGCGCCGCGTGCAGCGAAACCACATCGGATTCGGCGAGCAGGTCGTCGAGCGCGCGCCATTCGGCGATCACGTCCGCTTTCGGCGCGCGCGCGGTGTAAAGCACCTTCGCCCCCATCGCCTTGAGGACCGGGGCAATTAGCCTCGGCACCGCGCCGAAACCGACCAAGCCGACGGTGCGCCCGGCGATTTCGCCGAGTTGATCCTGAACCTCGGTCGGCAGCGGCCAGCCGCGACCCTCCCGGGTACGGGAGTCGAACCAGGCAACTCGGCGCAGCGCCGCCAACATCAAGAGAAGAGTCATTTCCGCAACCGCCCGGCTGTTGGTCCCGGGCATGTTGCAGACCGCGATCCCGCGCGCCTTTGCCGCCGCGAGATCGATGGTGTTGAGTCCGACCCCCACTTTTTGAATGAAGCGGAGCCGGGGCGAGGCCGCGATCACGTCCCCCGTGATCGGCATCAGCACGTGCCACAGCGCCTCGGCTTCCGCCATCAATTCGAGGAAGCGCGCATGGTCGGTTTCCTCGCACGAAGCGATCTCGAAGTCCTCGGCGGCAAGCGCCGCGAGTTTGCGGGAAAGGCCGGCTCCGGCGTCGTATTGAAAAACGATCTTCAATTTTTTCTCCACGGGAAAGACGTGCGCGGCGGCAGATCCGCGCGACCCAACAGATCGGCAATGCGCAGACCTTCGTTCCATTTCGCCATTCGCTCGGAGCGCGAAAAGGAACCGACCTTCAACTGATCGACGCCCCAGCCGACCGCGAGATGGACGATGGTCGCGTCCTCGGTCTCGCCCGAGCGCGCGGAAACGATCGCGCCCCAGCCCGCCGCCCGCGCGGCCGCGAGCGCTTCCTTGGCCTCGGTCAGGGTACCCGCCTGGTTCGGTTTCAGCAGGGTGGCGTTGCACGCGCCGCGGGCGGCCGCGGCGCGGATGCGTTCGGCGCTCGTGACCAGGCAATCGTCGCCCACCACCTGGACGCGGGGGCCCGCCTTGCGGGTGAACCGCGCGAGTCCATCCAGATCGTCCTCGGCGAGCGGATCCTCGATCGCGACGATCGGATAGCGCGCGAGCCAACCAAGCAGCGTTTCCGCGAGTTCATTGCTCGACAACTCGCGCCCGTCGCGCGCCAACCGATAACGCCCGCCGCGGCCAAACTGCGACGCGGCGATGTCGAGGGAAAGGGCGAGATCGCGCCCGGGGGTGAATCCAGCGCGCTCGATCGCGCGCACGGTCATTTCGATCGCCGCTTCGTTGTTCGCGAAGGCGGGCCAGAACCCCCCTTCGTCGGCGACGCCCTGAAGAAGCCCGGCGTCCGCCATTAACGCACCGGCCGCGCGATAAACCTCCGCCGTCCAATCGAGGGCCTGGACGTAATCGTCGGCGCCGACCGCGATCACCATGAAATCCTGGACGTCGACCCGACGGCTCGCATGAGCGCCGCCACCGAAGATCTGAATTTCCGGAAGCGGTAGGCGGCATTCCCGGCTGCCCGACAAATAACGCCAAAGCGGCACCCCTTCTGCCGCCGCCGCGGCGTGCGCCGCCGCCATGGAAACCGCGATCAGGGCATTGCCCCCGAGCCGCGACTTATCCTTGGTGCCGTCGAGAGCGATCAGCGAACGATCGAGTCCTTCCTGATCGGCGGCGTCACATCCGACGAGCGCCTTGGCGATTTCCCCGTTCACGGCGGCGAGCGCGCCCGTCACATCGAGTCCGCCGAAGGCTTGGCCGCCGTCGCGCCGGTCGCGCGCTTCGGCGCTGCCCGTAGACGCGCCGGAGGGTGCGATGGCCCGGCCACGAGCGCCGCCTTCGAGTTCGATCTCGGCTTCGACCGTGGGCCGCCCGCGCGAATCCCATATTCGGCGACCACGGACGGACGCGATGGCGGTTTTCACGCGGCAATCTCCCGACTCCAGGCGTTTGCGACTTCGTCGAGGCGCGCGGGCGGTTCAACCAACAGCGCACGCGCCACTCGGCGCACTTTATCCTTATCGGCGGTTTCGGTCAGGTATTCGACCGGGGATTTGCCGTCGACCCGGGCGAGGAAAAGGCCGGGCAGCAGTTCGGCGGCGCGGCGCTCCAGCCCGGCCGAGGCCTCCCAATTCACGCCGGCGAGGTAGGCCTGGGCCATCGATCGGAAAGATTGCAGGAACCCGCCCCAGGCGCTCGGCGTCCACAAGCACTTAAGCAGAAAATGGTTGAGGCAGAAGGCGAGATCGAACGCCGGATCGCCGTACCAGGCGCACTCGGCGTCGAGGAACACCGGTCCCCGGGGGCCGATCAGGATATTCTTGGGGCTGACGTCGCCGTGAATGAGAGCGACGCGGGTACCGGCCGTGCGCTCGACCAGCGCCCGCAATCGCTCCGCCCGGTCGGGGTGGGCGCGCGCGACAGCCTCGAGATAGGGTTCCAGCCGGATCGCGCGGAAAATGGCGTCGGTCGCGAAGCGGGCGGCGATCTGGGCGTCGTTCGCCGTGCCGGCGTGAATGCGGGCGAGCGTCGCTCCGACCGCGGCCGCGAACGCCGGATCGGCGCGGCCTTGGCGCAGCTCTTCCTTCCACAAGCGATGGGTCGCGGGTGAAAGATAGTCCATCGCGAACAATCCGGCAGCGCGGTCGTGGCCGAGGATTCTCGGCGCCGATCCGGGCGCGATCCGGTTCGCGGTTTCGATCCACGCCGCCTCGAACGTGTTGCGTTCGACTGGCGCGCGCCAGTCGGCCGCAACCTTGAGCTTGGCCAGCGCGCGCTTGACGCAGACCGTCCCCCGTTTCAAATCCACCCGCCAGATGTCGGAAGCGACGCCGCCCGGAAGAGGTTCCGCCAATGGATTTTCGCCCGCCGCCATGAGGCCAAGGCCTTCGAGCGCTCGGAAAATGTCGGGAGGAAGTTCGGACACGGGGAACCCGGCGGCCTCAGGCACCGCCCACGTCTTCGCGCTGGCGTGCGATCGCCCGGCGCAGAACGTCCTCGCGCAAGGCAAGCGTCGACTCGTTGAACATCACGCTCTTCATCCAGTCGAAACCGAGGGCGAGCAACAATTCGTCGTCGGTTTTCACCCTTTCCACCGTCGCTGGTTCAACTTGGTAGCTCGCAAGGAATCGGGTCGTGAACACGAATTGACGGAAGGAATCGACATCGGTCGAAAGCATGAAGAACATCTTCCGGGTTTCAGGCGCGATATCCCGGCCGCCGGGGCCGCCAAGGGTGCGCCACGACACCATCTTCATCAGGATATCCATCCAGGCCCGGTTGATCCGGTCATTATCGTCCAACCCCTGCTCGCGCCGGAAGGCGGCGACCGACTGGAGCTTGTCCTCCGCGTGGCCAAGGCAATGGACTTCCTTGACGAGAAAATGAAAATTCGCCGTACCTTCCCCGTCGCGCAGCTTCACGGTGGCGAAGCCGAGCGGGTAGTATCGGCAGGCGTCGGGCCGGTCGGCATAAACGGTGCAACCGTCGGCCGCGTGCACGAAGACGCATGGCGCGCGCGTCCCTTCCAGCCGCATGTTGAGCTTGGCGACCGGCAGGCTCGAGGGTTCATGGATTGCCGGATGAGCGTATTGAAGGAGGAATTCGCGCGGGCGGATTTTAAGGCGCCGACTGAGCCGGAGGATATCGAGCGGCGTCAAGATGATATCGGTATCGTGGCAGCACGCATTCCAGCACGCGACGCCTTTATGACAGCGGAACGCGAACACGTCTTCGGGCTTGAGGCGCACCGGCAGCACCGGTTCGCCGCGGCCGGTACGGATGCCGTCGAAGATTTCGAGTTCGATTGGGCGGGCACGGTTGCGCATGGCCTGTTCGGCCGCCGCGCCCATTTCATGTTCGGGCGCAAGAGGGGCGCCTTCGCCGTCCTGGTCGCGCCAATCGCTCATGGGACCCTGACATAACCGCGCGCCCGCCGCCCGGCAAGACCCGCTTCGGCGCCGGCGGCTATTCCGCCGCTTTTTTCATGGTCGAGTGCTCGACCAGGCCGACCCAAGGCTTCTTCATCATTGTCCATTGGCCGGTTCTGGGGTCCATGCGCGAATTGACGAAGCAATGCCAGTTGGCCTCGTCGAGCTTCGGGAAATCCGCCCGGTAGAAGAAACCGGGGTAGCGGGTTTCCTCGCGAAACAGGATGTGACGAAGATGAGCCTCGGCGGTGAGCAAGCGGTGATAGTTCTCCCACGCGCGCAACAGTTCGTGCGGGTCCTTGGCGCGCATATGGGCGCTGTCCTCTTTCAGCATGTGGAGCAGGTGCAGCCCCTGGGCCAGCAGCTTGCCATTGGTCTGGTAATAGGTGGACGTTCCGGCCACGTATTCGTCCATCGCTTTTTGCAGGCGCATCTGGAACATGCGCGGCGTGATGTAGAACGGATTGACGTCCTCCGCCGTGGTCTTGTCCTTGTGCTCCAGGTAATTACGGACCGGACGGTAAATCTCCTCGACCAGGGCCGTGATCGCCTTCTTGAACGCGGGTTTGAATCCCCTGTGGTCGGTGGCGAACTTGACCATTGCCTTGCCGGCGATGCGTCCTTCGGTGAAGGAGCCTGACGAGAACTTGTGACCGGACGCGCCGACCCCGTCGCCGGCGGTGAACAGGCCCTGGACCGTGGTCATGCGGTTGTAGCCCCACTTCCACTCTTTGGGCGAGTTCAAGTCCTCGGGCCCCGACACCCAGATGCCGCAGCAGCCGGAATGGCTGCCGAGCAGATAGGGCTCGGTCGGCATCAGTTCGGACGGCGTTTCCTCGGGTCGGATGTTCATGCCCGCCCAGAACGCAGCCTGGCCGATGCACATGTCGAGGAAATCCTCCCACGCCTCGGCTTCCAGGTGCTTGACCTGCTCGGGCGACATCTTGGCCGCCAGCGCCTTCATCGCCGAGGGCGTATCCATCATGATCGGCCCGCGCCCCTCCTTCAGTTCCTTGAGCATGGCGTGGTTGCGCAGGCACGTCGGCACCGTCGAGGCCTTGTCGTAGGGCGTGAACTCGGCGAGCAGCGCGGCATTTTTCTTGACGTAGTCCTCGCCAAAGCCGTTGGTCGCCTTCGATTTGAACAGCAGGAACCACGCGCCGACCGGACCGTAGCCGTCCTTGAAGCGGGCGGGGACGAAGCGGTTTTCCATCATCGTCATTTCCGCGCCGGCCTCGATCGCCATGGCGTAGGTCGAGCCCGCGTTCCACACCGGGTACCAGGCGCGGCCCATGCCTTCGCCGGTCGAGCGCGGGCGGAAGATGTTGACCGCGCCCCCGGCGGCGAGCAGCGCTGTCTGACAACGAAAGACGTAGATTTTGTACTCGCGCAGCGACACGCCGATGGCGCCGGCAATGCGGTTCGGTTGATGGGCGTCGAGCAGCAATTTGACGATGAACACGTGCTCAAAGATATTGTCGTCGCCGAGCGCCTTCCTGGCGGCCTCGGCGACGATGGTCTTGTAGGATTCGCCGTTGATCATCACCTGCCAGCGGCCCGAGCGGACCGGTTTGCCGCCATCCTTCAAGGGAATGCCCTCGGAGCCTTTGTCCTTCCAGATCGGCAAGCCCCATTCCTCGAACAGATGCACGGTGTCGTCCACGTGGCGGCCGACGTCGAACACCAAGTCGTCGCGGGTGATGCCCATCAGGTCGGCGTGGACCATGCGCACGTAATCCTCGGGCGTGTTGTCCTTGCCGACGTAGGTGTTGATGGCGGAGAGGCCCTGGGCGACCGCGCCCGAGCGCTCGATGGCGGCCTTGTCGACCAGGATTACCTTCATGTCGGCGGGCGCCCAGCGCCGCGCCTCGAACGCGGCGCCGCACGCGGCCATGCCGCCGCCGATAATCAAAATGTCGGTTGCGATTTCGACGACTTCGGGATTGGCGAATGTGCGCTCGGCCATGAAACCGCCCTCAATGCTTGTGGAAATTCGGCTCAGAGAACGGGAAGCGTTCGGCCGACCTCGGTGAACAGAAGCTGATCCTTCAGGTTTCCCGCCGCCGGCTTGCCCCGGTAGGGGTCGATGCTGCCTTCCGGCGTGGTGCGGACGGGAAACGTGAAGCGTTTCACCTCACCGTCGCGGAACTTGATTGTCCACTCGATGGCGTTATCGCTGCGCACCGGGATCGCGGCGCCGCCCATGGGCACATAGTCGGCGCCGGGCCGCACTTCGACCGCCTGCTGGGGGCAAGCCTTGACGCAGCACTGGCAATCCCAGCACTGGTCGGGCTCCTGGTTGAAGGCTTTCCCCCGCCCGGCGTCGAGCTTCATCAGGTCGTGCGGACAGATGTACACGCACGCGGGTCCGCCGTCGGCACCCTTGCAGCCGTCGCACTTCTCAGTCCAAACGAATGTCGGCATGGTATTCCTCGGACGCGCCGCCGCCGGCCGCGATCAGGGCGTGAAACCGGCCCCGCGTCTGCGGTGTCACGTCTTATTGGGCGGAAACGAGGTCGCGTTACGGCCGCTTCGGCGTCGTGTACGGGACTTCCTTCTGCCAGGACTCCCACGTCGTTTCGTAACCGATGAAACCCTTTTCTGTGGGCGCCTTTTGCTTGGTCGTAAAATACCTAGCATGACCTTCAGGAACTTTCGGCCGCTCTTTCGTTGGTTCGCTCATTTTTCAGTGTCCTCCATGCGATGGTTGGTGATTGCGTGATCAAGGAACTCTAAATCGGCATCAACAGTGATCGATTGACGTCCGGCTCCACGCCAACGGGTCCGCCTGCTTCGATTTCCTCTTCCGTGGCGTCGCGAACGTTAAGAATCTCCAGCTTGAAAACGATTTCCCGGCCGCACAGCGGATGGTTGCCGTCAAGGGTCAGCGTCTTGTCGTCGATCCGGGTAACAATGAAGCTGCGGGCTTTGCCCTTATCATTCTCGGCCATAATGGTGGTGCCGACTTTCCGGTATTCTTCGGGAACGTTTTCGATGTAATCGGTAAACACCAGCGATTCGTCCCTGGCGCCGTAAATCTGATCGCCGTTGAACGACACCTCGACGACGTCGCCCGCGGCCTTGCCTTCGAGGTCCTTGGTGACGGAAGGCATCAAGATATCGTTGGCACCGTGCACGTAGCCGATCGGGAATTCGACCGCGATCAGGATTTCGCCCGATTTCTTGTCGATCACCCGGTACGCCAGCTCGACATATTTGTTGTTCTGAATCGCTTCTCTCATGTCGGGTCCGTTCCAGCCGGTCAGAAGATGGATGCCCCGAAAATCTTGATCTCGCCGTCTTCGTAGCCGAGGACGAGACGGCCGAGCCATTCGCCCTTCTTCTTCGTGCTTCGTGTCCGATAAAGAACCGTCACGTAGTCGCCCCGGCGGATGGTGCCGATGAATTCGACCGATTCGGACAAGTTCCGCGTCAGTTCGCTATGCGCGAACTGCTTGCCCACCTCGACTTCGTTCAGCCCCTTGAGAAGCCGATACGAGAAATGCCTGACAAATTCCCCGTACTTGCCGTCGTTCGAAGCCTTAATGAGGTGGCTCCAAAGCGGGTTGGCAATGGCGAGAATCTCATCGTCGGTCTTCTCAATAATGCTCATTGACTGCCGTTTTATCTGCCGAGTCCGACCGCGTCAGGTTGCGCAAAAACTGCGTCGAACACGCTCACCTTACGGCCGCCGGGCGGGCGGCCGGTTCGGCCTCCCGCCCGGTGATCCGCTACTCGTCCTTGCCGACGAGGTGATACACAGGAGCTTTTTCCATCGTGTATTCGCCGGTTTTCGGATCGCGGCGCGAAACCGTCAGCACGTGCCAGTTCGCATCGTCCAACTTCATCGCGTCGCCGCGGTAGTAGTAACCGGGCCAACGGGTTTCCTTGCGGAACAGCGTGTGCTGCATGACACATTCGGCCGTCCGGTGCCGGTGCTTCAATTCCCAAGCACGCAGCAGTTCGTGGATGTCCGAAGCGCCCAACTTTTCGAGGTCTTCTTCCAGCACTTTCATCTTCTTGAGGCCGATGTTGAGAAGCTTCTCGTTGGTCATGTAATTGACCGTTGAGCCGCCGCAATACTCGTCCATCATTTTCTGCAGACGGTCGAGACCCTGGCGCGGGTTGATGTAGTTGGGATTGACGTCGCCGGCGACGATTTCGTTCCGGTAAGTTTTGTAATGTTCCAGCGGCTTGTAAACCTGCTGGCGGAACTCCTCGATCTGCCTGTCGGAAACGACGATGCCTTCGCCCTTGCCGTCGTCGATGTATTTGCAGGCTGCCTTCGCGGCCAGACGTCCCTCGGTGAACGAACCGGACGAGAAAGCGTGCGGCGTGCCGCCGACCGCGTCACCCGCACCGAATAACCCCTCGATGGTCATCATGCGGTTGTAGCCCCAGAAATACTCCGGCGGCGAGACGTCCTCGGGGCCCGAGCACCAGGCGCCGCTGCCAGTCGCGTGCGAGCCCATGACGTACGGTTCCGAAGTGGTGATTTCCGGGTTTTCGTTTTTCGGGTCCACGTCGTTCGCGGCCCACAGAACGGCCTGGCCGATGGTCATGCCGAGGAAGTTCTCCCAGCCCACTTCTTCGAGGTGGGGGTCCTGAAAGGCTTCCATGGTGACCATGTGGATCGGCCCGCGACCCGCATTCACTTCGCAGATGATCGCATGGTTGCGCAGGCAGGTCGGAATCGGCCGATGGGTCCGGTGCGCAAGTTCCGGATCCAGGTATTCCTTGCCGACCATCTTCTGCAGTTCGGGGAACCACTTCGATTCGTATTCCTCGCCCAGGCAGTTCTGCGTGTAGGTCTTGAGGTGCAGGAAGTAGGCGCCGACCGGGCCGTAACCGTCCTTGAAACGGGCCAGCACGATCCGGTTTTCCATTTGCGTCATCTTCGCGCCGGCGTTGATCATTAGGCCGTACGCGGAACCCGACGACCACGGCGCGTACCAGACGCGCCCCATGCCTTCGCCGGTGGACCGCGGCTTGAAGATGTTCGACGCGCCGCCCGCGCCGCAGATTACGGTCTTGGACTTGAAGACATGAAAGTCGCCGGTACGGACGTTGAACCCGACGGCGCCCGCGATGCGGTTCGGCTTGGCTTCGTCCAACAACAGGTGCGTCAGGCAGATGCGGTTGAACACCTTGTCGGCCGACTTCTTCGCGGCCTCGGCGACGATCGGCTTGTACGATTCGCCGTGGATCATGATTTGCCACCGACCTTCGCGCTGATAGCGGCCCGTCTTCGGGTTCCGCATCATCGGCAGGCCCCACTCCTCGAACTGGTGGACGGTGGAATCGACGTGGCGTGCCATGTCGAACTGCAGGTCTTCGCGCAATAGCCCCATCAGGTCGATGCGCGCGTAGCGCACGTGATCTTCCGGCTTGTTTTCACCCCACCGCGTGCCCATGTAGCAGTTGATGGCGTACAGACCCTGTGCGACGGCGCCGGAACGGTCGATGTTGGCCTTTTCGGCGATGACAATCTTCTTGTTCTGGCCCCAAAAGCGCGCCTCGAAGGCCGCGCCGCAGCCGCCAAGACCGGCGCCCGCGACCAGAATGTCGATATTGTCTTCGATGATCGTTTTGTATGCCATTAGTACACCACACCCTTTTTCAACTTGAGGCCATTCGATTCCAAGGTATGCAACCCGCCGTCGTCAAAGCGGATGTACTTTGGCTCGTTGTATAGCAACTGGCTGTCCCGCATTTCCTTGGTCGGCCCGGAAACTTCCGAAAGCTTCGGGATGTGCTTGCCCCAAGGCTTGGTGGTGATCGGCGACAGGAAGTTCTTTTCCGTACCGTTCCTGAACTTGATCCGCCAGGCGATCGTGCCTTTTTCCTCCTCGCGGATCACGCGGACGCTGTGGCCCAGCGGCGCGAAGTCGGCGTAGCCGCGCACGTCGATGGCGTGCTGCGGGCAGGCCTTCACGCAGGAGTAACACTCCCAGCACATGTTGGGCTCGATGTTGTAGGCGCGCCGATAGGTCTTATCGATGTGCATGATGTCCGACGGGCAGATATCGACGCAGTGTCCGCACCCGTCGCATCGCGTCATATAAACGAAAGTGGGCATCGTCTGGTTTCTCTCTGTTCGGAAGAGGTGATGTCGACTAAAATCAGTAGTGGCGGGGCGCTTCGCGCTTGATGCCGAGCCCCATGTTCAAAGGCGCGTCCTTCAACAGCCCCATGGAGTGCCGGTCCCGATCGGCCGGATCGGTCCGGTCCGCCAGTTTGGGCAGGTTGTTGCGAAATCCGGTCGCCGCGGAAACCTTCTTCTCGAACGCCGCCGCCGGCTTGAAGAACATGTGCGAGAACTTGGACCAGGGCACGCCGCCGAACAGCGCTATCGTGGCGATCAAGTAGATCCCCAGGAAGAGGGTCGACCAGCCGCTGCCCGCGTGCTGCAGGTAGGCCCAGATCAGACCCGCCGTGCAACTGGCCAGCATCGACAGGATGAACAGGTCGGCCTTCATCAGGCGGAACGGGGACTGGCCCTCGGCGCTGACGTCGGCGCGGATGAAAAACCAGAACCAGTATCCGCCGACGCAAACCATCAAGCCGCCGATCCACCACAGGGGCGCCCAGATGCCGGCGTCGGCCGAGGTCGGGTAGTAAAACACCATCATGAAGGTCGCCAGCGCATAGGCGACGAAACCGTACATGCCCAGCAGGTGCGAGATGCGGCGCCGCACGTTGCAGAATTCCGAGGACATCAGAACCGGGCCGAGGCCGGTCTGGATGGCGATCGAGATCAACTCGCCGCCGCCGAGGCTGCGCTCGCTCCTCTGTTTCGACTTGCGCCAATTCTCGAAGAAGTACTTGGCGCTCCCTTTATGAGCCATGTCGTAGAGCGTGCCGAGCACGACGAACGCGATCATGACGATGACGAACCACTGCATGACAGCGGGAGAGATGGTCGCCGAAAGCTCGGCGAACGGATTGCGGGTGAACATTCAGTGACCTCGATCTAAGCCCGTTGTTGTAGCCCGAAAGACCAGCGGTGAAGGTATTCAGCAAAACCAACCGCGCCGACGACATCATCGCCGTCGCTGTCGGTAATTCGCCCGGAGTCTTAGTGGAGGGATTTCTCGTATGCAACGGCGCTCATGCGTGGTCTCTAATTTTCTTAGCAACTTTATTACCTACTGAAAAAGGAAGTTATGCTGCGTTGCAATATCAGGCCGTCCTCAGAAATCGGCGCACGCAACCTGGCCGGGACAAGGAAAATCATTCGACCGGGAATAAAAGCGGACGTATGTCGAAAACATGTGCCGCCATCCTCCATGCGCACTAAATTGTCCTGATTTACGCCTTGTATTTGCCGACATGTCGGCAACGTTATCGGTGCAATCTGGGCCAAAGGAGCGCGACTGGGCGTTCGGATCGATGCCCGAACCCCTGCGTAAACGATGGCCCTGGTCTATGGCGC
>VGZQ01000042.1 GCA_016872535.1 Rhodospirillales bacterium
TGAAAGAACGCCGCGAGCAGCGCGGCGGAACGCTCTCGGGCGGCGAACAACAGATGCTCGCCATCGCGCGCGCCTTGATGAGCCGGCCCCGCCTGTTGCTGCTCGACGAGCCGTCGCTCGGTCTCGCACCGCTCATCATGACCCAAATTTTCGAGGCGATCGCCAGACTCAACCGCGACGAAAAAATGTCCATCCTGTTGGTCGAACAGCGCGCCCCCCAGGCGTTGCGTTTGGCGCACCGCGGCTATGTCCTGGTCAATGGCCACATCGCGCTGACCGGCCCGAGCCGGGATCTGCTCACCAACCCCGAGGTGCGCGCGGCGTACCTCGAAGGCGGAGTGGGAGCGCACGGGCACGGAGGAGGGGCTTCGTGACGCACGTTCCTTTCCTCGACGCACCGTTGCCGGTCTTCATCGGCTTGACGCTGATCGGCATGGGTTTCGCCGCGGTCATGATCGGTCAGGCGCTGGCCGTGACCTGGAAACCGGCGTGGTACGCCGTCGCCTACATCATGCTGCTCGGTCTCGGCGACCGTTTTTTGACGTTCGCATTGTTCCAGGGAAAGCTGCTGTCGCTGACCGGATACCTCGCCGACACGGCGGTATTGATCGTGATCGCCTTGATTTCGTATCGCATCAATCGGGCCCGGCGCATGGTCGGTCAATATCCCTGGATTTATCGCCGTGCCGGACTGTTCGGCTGGCAAACCATCAGCAATGACTCATCTACAAAAAAATAGGGCCTTGGCCCCACTTTTCCCGCTGGGAGCGATGAGCTAGATTCATCTTGTTCCGTTGTCATTTCGGGGGCGAGGCCGCGATCGGTTCGCCCGTTTTTCAACCAGGGAAGGAACTTCTATGCGAACGACACGTACCTTCATGCTCGCCTCCGCCGTGCTGCTCGCGGGGACGTTCACTGCGCACGCCGACGTCAATATCGCCGTCAACGGGCCGATGACCGGCGGCGAGGCGACCTTCGGCGAACAATTCAAGCGTGGCGCCGAAATGGCGGTCGCCGACCTTAACGCCAAGGGTGGCGTACTGGGACAGAAAATCAAACTGATCATTGGCGACGACGCCTGCGATCCCAAGCAGGCGGTCGCGGTCGCCAACAAATCGGTCAGCGACAAGGTCGTGTTCGTCGCCGGGCACTTCTGCTCGTCAAGCTCGATCCCGGCGTCCGACGTCTATCACGAATCCGGCATCGTGCAGATTTCGCCCGCGTCGACCAACCCGATGCTCACCGAGAAGGGCCACTGGAACGTGTTCCGCACTTGCGGCCGTGACGACCAGCAGGGCACCGTCGCCGGCAACTTCATCGCCGACAAAATGAAGGGTAAAAAGGTCGCCATCCTGCACGACAAGACCGCCTACGGCAAAGGCCTCGCCGACGAAACCAAAAAGCAACTCAACAAACGTGGCGTGACCGAAGCGATGTACGAGGCCTACAACAAGGGCGACAAGGACTTCAAGGCGCTGGTCAGCAAGATGCAAGGCGCCAAGATCGACGTGATCTACGTCGGCGGCTATCACCAGGAAGCCGGCCTGATCATCCGCCAGGCGCATGACCAGGGCTACAAGCCGCAGCTCATCTCCGGCGATGCGCTGGTGACCGACGAATTCTGGAAGATCACCGGCCCGGCGGGCGAGGGCACCCTGATGACCTTCGACGCCGATCCGCGCCGCAACAAGGACGCCGCGCCGATCGTCGAGAAGTTCAAGAAGGCCGGCTACGAACCGGAGGGCTACACCCTCTACACCTACGCCGCCATCCAGGCGTGGGCCAACGCCGCGACCGTCGCCCAATCGTTCGACGGCAAAAAGGTCGCCGCCGCCCTCAAGGCCAACAAGCACAACACCGTGCTGGGCTCGATCGGCTTCAACGCGAAAGGCGACGTGACCGGTTCCGACTATGTCGTCTACGTCTGGAAAAACGGCAAATACGATTACTTGAACTAAACGTTCGTGTGTCCAAGACCCGGCGGTCCTCAAGGGCCGCCGGGTTTTTTTCTTTTACTCTCCGGCTTTAGCACCCCCTAGGGGTTGAGGTTCCGCCATCTTCTGGTAGCCGGTTGGCAGCCGCTTTCGACATATGGTATCTAAGCCGCTCGCTTTTCGAGAGTCCCAGAGCCTCCGGCTAGGTCCTTCATCGATGCCCGAAACCGTCGCCATCGCCAGCGATCATGCCGGCATCGAGCTGAAGGCCCTGCTCAAGAAGGAGTTGAGCGACGCCGGTCTCGATATCCTCGACCTCGGGACCGAAGGCCCCCAGTCCGTGGACTACCCGGATTTCGCCGACAAGCTCGCCCACGCCATTCGCGACGGCAAGGTCCGGCGCGGCGTGCTGGTGTGCGGTAGCGGCATCGGCATTTCGATCGCCGCCAACCGCCATCCCGAAGTCCGCGCCGCTTTGGTCCACGACGCCCTCGGCGCCCGCCTCGCGCGTCAGCACAACGATGCCAACGTCATTTGCTTCGGCGGGCGCATGATCGGCCCGGAAGTGGCGCGCGATTGCCTCAAGGTTTTTCTTTCCACCGCGTTCGAGGGCGGCCGCCACGCTAACCGCGTCGCAAAGCTCACTCCGTCACGCCGTTCCTGAAAACCAACGAACAATTGACACTAACCAAGGAAAAGTCATGTCTGCTCAAACATCCGCCGTCCGTTCCGTAAACGGAGACGCCTTCTTCACTCAGCCGCTCGCCGCGCGCGATCCGGAACTGCATGCCGCCATCGTCAAGGAATTGGGGCGTCAGCGCGATCAGATCGAATTGATCGCGTCGGAAAACATCGTGTCGCGGGCGGTGTTGGAAGCGCAAGGCTCGATCTTGACCAACAAGTATGCCGAAGGCCTTCCCGGCAAGCGCTATTACGGCGGGTGCGAATTCGTCGACATCGCCGAGAATCTCGCCATCGAGCGGGCGAAAAAGCTGTTCGGCTGCCAGTTCGCCAACGTCCAACCTCATTCCGGCGCGCAGGCCAACGGCGCGGTGATGATGGCGCTGCTGGAGCCGGGCGATCCGATCCTGGGGCTCTCACTCGCCGCCGGCGGGCATCTCACCCACGGCGCGCCGGTCGCGCTGTCGGGCAAATGGTTCAAAGCCCAGCAATACGGCGTGCGGCGCGAGGACGCGCTGATCGATTACGACGAAGTCGAGCGGATGGCGCGCGAGCATCGGCCGAAGCTGATCATCGCCGGAGGGTCGGCCTATCCGCGGGTGATCGACTTCGCGCGCTTCCGCAAGATCGCGGACGGGGTCGGCGCCTACTTCATGGTCGACATGGCGCACTTCGCCGGCTTGTCCGCCGCCGGGGTCTATCCCAACCCGGTGCCGCATGCCCATGTCGTCACCACCACCACCCACAAGACCCTGCGCGGCCCGCGCGGCGGCATGATCCTCACCAACGACCCGGAGCTCGCCAAGAAGCTCAACACCGCGGTGTTCCCCGGCACCCAGGGCGGGCCTTTGATGCACGTGATCGCCGCCAAGGCGGTCGCGTTCGGCGAGGCACTTAAGCCCGAATTCAAGACCTACGCCAAGAACGTCGTCGAGAACGCCAAGGTTCTGGCGAAAACGCTGCTGGAGCGCGGCTTCGCCATCGTTTCCGGCGGCACGGATTCGCACCTGATGCTGGTCGATCTGCGTCCGAAGAAGATCACCGGCAAGGCGGCCGAGGCAAGTCTCGATCGTGCCCACATCACCTGCAACAAGAACGGAATCCCGTTCGACCCGGAAAAGCCGACCATCACGTCGGGCATCCGGCTCGGCACCCCGGCCGGCACCAGCCGCGGTTTCGGGACGGAGGAATTCCGCCAGATCGGCGTCCTGATCGCCGACGTTCTCGAATCGCTCGCCGCCCATCCGGACGACAACGGCAAGGCCGAGGCCGCGGCGCGCGACAAGGTCCACGACTTGTGCCGGCGTTTCCCGATCTATCCCGATCTGTGAGGCGAGACCAAGGGGGAGGAACAGAGTCATGCGCTGCCCGTTTTGCGGCCACGAGGACACCCAGGTGAAGGACTCGCGTCCGACCGAGGATAACGCCGCGATCCGTCGACGGCGTTATTGCTCGGCGTGCGGATCGCGCTTCACCACCTTCGAGCGCATCCAGCTGCGCGAACTGATGGTGGTCAAGAGCAGCGGCGAGAAGGTTCCGTTCGATCGCGACAAGCTGTTGCGCTCGCTCAAGATCGCGCTGCGCAAACGGCCGGTGGAGGACGAGCGGATCGAACGCTTGGTCAACAGCATCCAGCGCCGCCTGGAAACTCTGGGCGAAAACGAAATCCCGACCAAGGTCATCGGCGAAATGGTGATGGATCAGTTGAAGGAACTCGACCCCGTCGCCTACGTCCGCTTCGCCTCCGTCTACCGCAATTTCCGCGAGGCGAAGGATTTCGAGGAATTCGTGGGTAAGCTTGGCGACACCCGCTGACACATCCCCCGCGCGCGACTTCGCCAACATGCGTTCGGCGCTCGCTCTCGCGCGCCGTGGCCTCGGCAACGTTTGGCCCAATCCGGCGGTCGGTTGCGTGCTGGTGCGCGAAGCTGATTCCGGCGAACAGGCCGGCGGCCGCGCCGGCCGCGTGGTTGGGCGCGGTTGGACCCAGCCCGGCGGACGTCCCCACGCCGAAACCGAGGCGATCCGGCGCGCCGGCGCCGACACCAAGGGAACGACCGCCTATGTCACCCTCGAGCCCTGCGCCCATCACGGCGTGACGCCGCCCTGTGTCGATGCGTTGATCGCCGCCCGTGTCGCGCGCGTGGTCGCGGCCATCGACGATCCCGATAGCCGCACCGCCGGGCGCGGTTTGGCGCGCCTGAAGGAGTCCGGAATCGAAGTCGCGCGCGGCGTCGGCGCCGCCGAAGCCGCCGAAATCAACGCCGGATTTTTCCTGCGCGTGCGCGAGGGCCGGCCGCTCGTCACGCTCAAGCTTGCCTCGACCCTCGACGGGCGCATCGCCGCCGCGAACGGCGAGAGCCGCTGGGTCACCGGCACCGAGGCCCGCGCCCGCGCTCATCGGCTGCGCGCCGAGTTTGATGCGGTTATGATCGGCTCCGGGGCTGCGCGCGTCGACGACCCCGAACTGACATGCCGGTTGCCCGGTTTCGCCGGGCGGCAGCCGGTGCGGATCGTCATGAACGGACGCCTCGGGTTGTCGCCCGACTCGCGGCTCGCGCGCACCGCCCGGGAAACGCCCGTCTGGGTGGTCACGACCGTCAACGCCGACGTCGCGCGCACGAAGGCGCTCGCGGCGTGCGGGGTCGAGATCATCGAGGTTGCCGCCGGTGCCGACGGGCACATCGATGCCAAGGCCGCGCTCGCCGCTCTCGGTGGGCTCGGGCTGACGCGGGTTCTGGTCGAAGGCGGCGGCACGCTCGCCGCGGCACTTTTCAAAGCCGATCTCGTCGACCGTATGGCTTGGTTTCACGCTCCCGCCGTGCTCGGCGGCGAGGGCCGCCCGGCGGTCGGGGAAATGGCGATCGCCGCGCTTGCCCACATGCCGCGTTTCGAGCCGGTCGCCCGCACCGCCGTCGGCGACGACGGTCTTGTCACGTTCCGCCGTTCGGGCCGATAACAGAGCCATGTTCACCGGCATCGTCAGCGACCTCGGCCGCGTGCGGGCGATCAAGCCCGGCGTCATGCCGCCAGGCATGCGTTCGCATGACGCGCGCTACGAATTCGAGACCGGATACGACACGGCGACGCTCGCGCTCGGCGCCTCGGTCTGCTGTTCGGGCGCGTGCCTGACCGTCATCGACAAGGGGCCGGGCTGGTTCGCGGCGACGGTGTCGGCCGAAACGCTCGCGCGCACCACGCTGGGGCGCTGGCGCGCGGGAACCCCGGTCAATTTCGAGCGCGCGCTGCGCGCCGGCGACGAGTTGGGCGGGCACATCGTCACCGGCCACGTCGACGGGGTCGCCGAGCTGACATCCGCGCGGGAGGAGGGGGGGTCGCTCCGCCTCGTCTTCGCCCCGCCCGCGCATTTGGCGCGCTTCATCGCCGCCAAGGGCTCCGTCGCCCTCGACGGCGTTTCGCTCACCGTCAACGAGGTCGCCGCGACCGGCTTCGGCATCAATCTCATTCCGCACACCCGCGTGGCGACCACGCTCGGCGCGCTCGCGCCCGGCGATGCGGTCAACCTGGAAATAGATCCCCTCGCACGGTATGTTGCGCGCCTCCTGGGCAGAGAGTAGCGGCCATGCCGTACCGGCAATACCTGTCGTCGATCGAGGAAATCATCGAGGAGGCCCGCAACGGCCGCATGTTCATCCTCGTCGACGACGAAGAACGCGAGAACGAGGGCGACCTCGTCATTCCGGCGCAAATGGCGACGCCGGAATCGGTCAACTTCATGGCCAAGTACGGGCGCGGCCTGATTTGCCTTTCGCTCACGTCGCGGCGCGTCGCCGAACTGCAACTGCCGGCGATGGCGCGCCACAACGCCTCGCGCCACCAGACCGCGTTCACGGTGTCGATCGAAGCGCGCGAAGGCGTCACCACCGGCATTTCCGCCTCCGACCGCGCCCGCACCATCGCTGTCGCCATCGACCCGACCAAGGGTCCCGCCGACCTCGCCACGCCCGGCCACGTGTTCCCGCTGGAAGCGCGCGATGGCGGCGTGCTGGTGCGCGCCGGCCACACCGAGGCCACGGTCGATATTTCCCGGCTGGCCGGTCTCAACCCCTCGGCCGTGATCTGCGAGATCATGAACGAGGACGGCACCATGGCGCGCATGCCCGACCTGGTCGCCTTCGCCCAGCGCCATAATCTCAAGATCGCGACCATCGCCGACCTGATCGCCCATCGCCTCCGCCACGACCGCATCGTCGAACGGACGATCGAGTCCGAATTCGAGAGCATCTATGGCGGTAAGTTCCGCATGCTGGTCTACGTCAACAAAGTCGCTTATGCCGAGCACATCGCGCTGGTCAAAGGCGACATCGCGGCGGACGGGCCGGTGCCGGTGCGGATGCACGCCCTCAACGTGCTCGATGACGTGCTCGGCGACACCGCTGCCGGCAAGGCCGAAGACTTGCACCGTGCCATGCGCCTGATCGGCAAGGAAGGACGCGGCGTCATCGTTTTGATCCGCGAACCGCATCGCGCCGCACTGTCCGACCGAGTGCGGGCGAAAAAGGACAATGTCATGCCGCAGGGCACGGAACTGCGCGACTACGGTGTCGGTGCGCAAATTCTGCTCGATCTCGGCGTCAAGGAAATGACGCTGCTGTCCAACACCAAGCGTACCCTGATCGGTTTCGAGGGCTGGGGGCTTTCGATCGCCGGGCAGCGGCCGCTGCGGGACAAGGAGGCATAACCATGACCCGCGCCGCCAACCGCCCGCGTCCCCGCGACCGCAAGAAGAGACCCTTGCCCGTCCTGATCGTCGAATCGCGCTATTACCCGGAGATCGCCGACGATCTCGCGCGCGGCGCGGGCGCGGCGCTGGAGAAGGCCGGCGTTCCTTACGAACGACTCGCGGTCTCCGGGGTTTTCGAAATTCCGGCCGCGATCCGCCTGATCGCGCGCTCGCGTCGGGGGCGGGGTATCGGCGGCTATCTCGCGCTCGGTTGCGTCATTCGCGGCGAAACCGACCATTACGACCACATTTGCCGCGAAGCGAGCCGCGCCCTGATGGACCTGACGACCGAGCATGGGCTTGCCGTCGGCTTCGGCATTTTGACTTGCCCGACCGCCGAACACGCCCGCGTGCGCGCCGCGCCGGACAAGAAGAACAAGGGAGCCGAAGCGGCCAAGGCCTGCCTCGATATAATGGCGTTGAAATCGGAGCTGTGATGCGTACCCCGTCACCCCGCGGCGCAGGCCGACCGAAAGATAAATCGGGCGCATCCACGCCCGGCGGACGCCGCAGCGCCACTCGGCTCGCCGCCGTGCAAGCGCTTTACGAAATCGAATTCACCGGCATTCCGACCGAAGGCGTGCTCAAGGAATTTCTCGCACGGCGCTGGGCCCTGACCGAAACCCACGTCGGCGCCGACGAAGAGGGAGCGGCGCCGGAACCTCTGGTCACGCCCGACCTTGCGTTTCTCGGCGAGCTGATCGGCGGCACGCAACGCCGAAAGAAGGATTTGGACCAGGCGATTCAAGGCGCGCTTGCCCCGGACGGCACTCCGTTCGAGCGCCTGGAGCCCTTGTTGCGCGCGATCCTGCGACTCGGAGCCTTCGAACTGGCCGAACGGCCGGACGTCGACGCCGCCACGGTCATCGACGAATACGTCGAGTTGGCGCGTGCTTTTTTCACCGGGCGGGAACCGGCGCTCGTCAACGGCGTGCTCGACCGGTTGGCGCGCGAACTGCGTGGCGGAGCATCCCATGGCGCGGGCAAGACGGCAGGCGCCGGATGAGTTCGCGCTGATCGCGCGCTACTTCCGTCCGCTCGCGACGGAAGAAAAGGGCGCGTTCGCGCTCACCGACGACGCCGCCGTGCTCGAATTGCCCCGAAACACGCGCCTAGTCGCCACCACCGATTGTCTGATCGAGGGCGTTCATTTCCCCCAAGACGCCGCGCCCGAGGACATCGCGCCCAAGCTTTTACGCGTCAATCTGTCCGACCTCGCCGCCATGGGCGCTGAACCGCGATGGTATCTGCTGGCGGCCGGATTTGCGCGCGGCACGACGGCGGCGTGGATCGGGCGATTTGCCCGTGCACTCCGACGCGAGCAACGAAAATTCGGCATCACGCTTGCCGGCGGCGACACGGTGGCCGCCCCCGGACGCGCGTGTTTCACCGTCACCGCGCTCGGCGTGACGGAAAAGGGGGGCGGGATTCGCCGCTCCGGCGCACGGGCCGGCGACGACGTCTATGTCTCGGGCGCGATCGGCGACGCCGCGCTCGGACTGCGCGTGTTGCGCGGCGAACTGCGGCTTCCCGCCCGCCATGCCCGTCATCTGCTCGAACGTTACCATCGGCCGACTCCGCGGATCGAGCTTGGCCGGCGCTTGGCGGGCGTGGCACGCGCGGCAATCGATGTGTCGGACGGGCTTATCGCCGATCTCGGCCATATCTGCGAAGCTTCCCGTCTCGGGGCGATCGTCGACGGGAAAGCCGTTCCGCTCTCGCCCGCGGGCCGGGCCGCGCTCCGCGCCAAACCCGAGTGGTTCGAGCATGTCCTTGCCGGCGGCGACGACTACGAGCTTGTTTTCACGGCTCCAGCCGCGCTGCGGTCCCGTATCCGGGCGATCGCCCGGGAGCTCCGGGTGCCGCTTACCCGCATCGGGCGGATGGGGCGCGCGGGGAGGCCGGCCGTCCATGTGACCGGCCCCGACGGCCGGGCGATGACCTTGGCGCGCGCGGGTTGGCGTCATTTTTAATTAAGGGGGCTTTTCAGATACGGCGCCGTTACCGATATTTAATCCAGGTCCACGATACTCTTGAGCAATGAAACGGTTTATTCTGCCCGGATTGGCCGTGATCCTGAGCCTCGCCGGTGGCGGCGTCGGCGTCATGAAGTGGATGCAGCTCGGCCCCTTCGCACCGGAAGAGGTTGCTGGGTCGTCCACGACGGCGGAGTCGCGCAAGCGCGAACCGCCGCGCTACGTCGACGTCGAGCCGCTCAACATCGCCTTGATCATGAACGAACGGCCGCGGGCCGTCGTGCAGATCACCGCCAAGCTCGAGGTCGAGAACGACAAGGCCGCCATGCAGGTCCATAAAAAGATGACGAAGCTCACCAGCGCCCTCGTCGTCGATCTGCATGATTTCTTGCCGAGGGTCCTTCGCGAGGCCGATCATATCGACCTCGATCTGCTCAAGGAGCGCATGCAGTACGTGGCCGACAAGACGTTCGGCCAAGGCCTGATCAAGCAAGTCCTAATCCAGTCGGTTCACGACGGCGGGAGTAAGTCCTAAGTCGGGGACAAAAACAAGCCCGATCAATATGTTGCCGTCGGTCACCGCGACGCGAAATTGTTGGATGCGTCGCACGGCGGAACGGTTGCCAGGGCCTCGCGCTTCTGGCA
Source organism: Rhodospirillales bacterium (assembly GCA_016872535.1). Taxonomy (NCBI): domain Bacteria; kingdom Pseudomonadati; phylum Pseudomonadota; class Alphaproteobacteria; order Rhodospirillales; species Rhodospirillales bacterium. Next base: position 9,981 of record VGZQ01000042.1, read on the forward strand.
TTTTCCCCCCGACTTTTTCACGGCGGAATCCATCACCCGCCTAGCTGTCGACTCAATTTTCCTTCCTCGTTCCGGTCCGCGGGCCCTCAGATAAGGAATCCCTCCGAATGTCCACCATCGATTTTCTGATTCTCGGTTGCGGCGTCTTGGCGCTGGCCTATGGTGCGGTTACGGCACGCTCGATCCTCGCCGCGCCCGCTGGCAACGAACGCATGCAAGCCATCGCCGCCGCCGTGCAGGAAGGCGCGCGCGCCTACCTGAACCGGCAATACACCACCATCGCCATGGTCGGCGTGGTGATCGGAGTGATCCTCGGCTGGCGGCTCGGCCTCCCGGTCGCGGTCGGATACGCCATCGGCGCGGTTTGCTCGGGGCTCGCCGGTTATATCGGCATGAACGTCTCCGTGCGCGCCAATGTGCGCACCGCCGAAGCCGCTCGCTCCAAGGGCCTCGAAGGCGGCCTCGACATTTCGTTCAAGGCCGGAGCCATCACCGGCATGCTGGTGGTCGGCCTCGCACTGATCGGGGTTGCCGGCTACTACATGATTCTCAAGGGCATGTACGATGTTTCCAAGCCCGACCAGCTCCGCCACGTGCTCGAAGCGCTGGTCGCGCTCGGCTTTGGCGCGTCGCTCATCTCGATCTTCGCCCGCTTGGGCGGCGGCATCTTCACCAAGGGCGCCGACGTCGGCGCCGATCTGGTCGGCAAGGTGGAAGCGGGAATCCCCGAGGACGATCCGCGCAATCCGGCGGTGATCGCCGATAACGTCGGCGACAACGTCGGCGATTGCGCCGGGATGGCCGCCGACCTGTTCGAAACCTACGCCGTGACCACGGTCGGCACCATGCTTTTGGGCGCGATCTTCTTCACCGGCGCGGCGGCCGAAACCATGATGATCTACCCGCTGGTCATCGGCGCGGTGTGCATCGTGGCGTCGGTCATTTCGACGTATTTCGTCAAGCTGGGCCCGAGCCGCAAGATCATGGGCGCGCTCTACAAGGGCCTGGTCGGGGCCGGCGTCATTTCCGCGGCGTTGATCGCCGTCGTCACGGCGCAACTGATCGGCTTCGACAAGGGGATCGAAATGGCCGGCCGAAGCGTGACCGGCGGGCAGCTTTACGCCTGCGCGATCATCGGCCTCGCGGTTACCGGGCTGATCGTTTGGATCACCGAGTATTACACCGGGACCGACTATCGCCCGGTCAAAAGCGTGGCCCAGGCCTCGACCACCGGCCACGGCACCAACGTGATCCAAGGGCTCGCAGTATCCATGGAAGCGACCGCGCTGCCTGTCGTTGTGATCTGCGCCGGCATTATCGCCGGGTACATGCTGGGCGGCCTTTACGGCATCGCCATCGCCGCGACCACCATGCTGGCGCTCGCCGGCATGGTCGTGGCACTCGACGCCTACGGCCCGGTCACCGACAATGCCGGCGGCATCGCCGAAATGGCGGATCTGCCCAAGGACGTGCGCAAATTTACCGACGCGCTCGACGCCGTCGGCAACACCACCAAGGCGGTGACCAAGGGCTACGCCATCGGCTCGGCCGGCCTCGCGGCACTGGTGCTGTTCGCCGCCTACACCGAGGACCTGAAGTACTACTTCCCGAACCTTAAAGTCTCGTTCCAGCTGCAGGATCCGTACGTGGTGATTGGCCTCTTCGTCGGCGGCTTGTTGCCGTATCTGTTCGGCGCCATGGGCATGATGGCGGTTGGACGCGCGGCCGGCTCGGTGGTGGTCGAGGTCCGCCGTCAATTCAAGGAAATCGCCGGCATCATGGAAGGGAAGACCAAGCCGGAATACGGCACCTGCGTCGACATGCTGACCCGGGCCGCGATCAAGGAAATGATCGTACCGTCGTTGCTGCCCGTGCTCGCCCCGATCGTGCTGTATGCGGTGATCGGCGCCATCGGCGGCCAGGCGGCGGCCTTTTCGGCGGTCGGCGCGATGCTGCTCGGCACCATCGTCACCGGGCTGTTCGTCGCTATCTCGATGACCTCGGGCGGCGGCGCCTGGGACAACGCCAAGAAGTTCATCGAGGACGGCCACCACGGCGGCAAAGGATCCGACGCCCACAAGGCGGCGGTGACCGGCGATACGGTCGGCGATCCCTACAAGGACACCGCCGGCCCCGCCGTCAACCCGATGATCAAGATCATCAATATCGTCGCGATCCTGCTGCTCGCGATCGTCGCCTAGGGGGCGGAAAAGGGGCAGAAACCCGCGTCCGGAGGCTAGGCGTCAGCGGGGCGGAATTCCGCCGCCGCCAACTTGCGGTTGGGTTTTCTTGCGGCTAAATCGGCCGAAGTTGCCGAGCACCTGCTCGAACACGGTCAACTCATGCCCGGTGGTCGGCGTCACCCGCTCGACCGGCCGGACATTGCGCCCGTCGGCGAGGCCGAGGGTGCTCACGTCGCTGACGATGCCTTCGTCGTTGAACTCGACCGCGACAATCTTGCGGTCGTTGATTTCCGGCTTGAAAAAAAGCGTCGAGTGAACTTCCTGGCTGACGTAGTACCAGATTTCCGGGCCGAAGGTCGAATTGCTGGACGGCGAGCCGATGATTTCCACGACCTGATCGCGATTGGTCTTGCCCGGCTCGATCTGAGCGAGCCGTTCGGGATCGACTTCGTGCCCCTGATTGTGGATACGCGGCGCGCAAGCACCGGTCGCCAGCGCGAGGACCAGGATCACCGGCGCGACCAGAACCGTGTGGTGTCGGGCGATGGGTTTGAACATTCGCTAAAGTGAAATGCATCGGCCGTGATCCCGTGTCAATCGCCGCGACCAGGTCAAAACAATGGAAAAATGGATATTTTCAATATATAACAAAGGGTCGCATGGTGTTTTTTAAGTTTTTTGGCAGCCGAAAAGAAGGTTTTTCCCAGCCTGCTCTCGGCCTTTACCAAGCGGCCGTGACCGCGGCGCGGGCGCCGGAATTCTATTCCCGACTTGGGGTTCCCGACACTCCGGATGGCCGATTCGACATGATCGCGATCCATGTATTCTTGGCACTCCGCCGCCTCCAGCGCGAGCAAGGCCCGACCCGGGATGCCGCGCGGGAGATTGCCCAGGCGCTGACCGACATCCTGATCGCCGACATGGACCGGAATTTGCGCGAAATGGGCGTGGGCGATCTATCCGTGGGCAAGCAAGTCAAGGCGCTGGCCGCCGCGTTCCGCGGCCGTGTCACGGCCTACGACGCGGCCCTCGACCGTCCGGACGAGGCGGGCGATTTGGCCGAGGCCCTTGGCCGCAACATTTTTCGGCGGGGCAGTCGTGCGCCGGAAAACGGCATCATCCGTATCGCCGAACACATCCGGGCCACCGACGCCGCTCTGACCGGCCAGCCGTGGCCGTCCATCGCCGCCGGCACCATCGTTTTTCCCCCTCCGCCGGGCGTGTCGAAATAGCTAAAATATTGACTGCCATGACCTTCCGCCATCCGCCGCTGCCCGAGTTTTCGCGCCCTGTCGAGATCGAATCCCTGGGCGATCGCCCGATCCGCTTCGACGTCCACGCCGATCCCGGGGAACGCGCCAAGCTCGCTCGGCGCTTCGGATTGACCGAATTGAGGAGCCTTTCCGCCCACATCGATCTGGAACGGGATGCGGCGGGGGATATTCGTCTCGCTGGCCGGATCACCGCCGACGTGGTTCAAACCTGCGTCGTCACGCTGGAACCCATTCGTTCGACCATCGAGGCCACCGTCAACCGCGTCTTCACGTCCGCCAGCGGTCCGGACATGGACAATTCCGAAGAGGTTTTTCTCGCGCCCGACGCCGATGAACCGGCGGAGCGCCTTGCCGGCGGCACGATCGATGTCGGCGAAGCGGTGGCCGAAACCTTAGGTCTCGAAATCGACCCGTTCCCAAGAGCACCCGGAGCGGTCTTCCGGGGTATTTCGGACGATGCGTCCGATGGCGCTCAAGATGTTGAAAAATCAGGTCCTTTTGCCGCCTTAGCCAAACTCAAGACAAGGCGATAGTATCGCCCCATGCGGCTTGCCCCGAAGGGGCGGATTGTTTATAAGCGCGCGCCCCGCCAAGGGAGTCTCGAAACGAGGAAAGTGGTCCGATGGCTGTCCCGAAGAAAAAAACGTCCAAATCCTGCCGCAACATGCGCCGCGCCCATCATGCCCTCGGCTCGTCCGCGTACGCGGAATGCCCGAACTGCGGCGAGTTGAAGCGGCCCCATCACGTTTGCGCGTCCTGCGGCCACTACGACGGTCAACCGATCAAGACCGAACCGGCGGCCGGCGAAGCGGCCGCCTAACGGCCCCGGCGTTCGGCGTGGCCACCAGCGCGCGGAACGATCAGGGAGAGGGAGGGGAGTTCGTTTGACTGCGCGCTTCACGCTCTCCATCGACGCCATGGGCGGCAACGCCGCTCCCAAGATGGTGGTCGATGGCGTGGCTCTGGCCGCCCAGAAGCATTCCGGCGTCGATTTCCTGTTGTTCGGCGACGAAGATAAGATCGCGCCGCTGGTGCGCGAAAATTCCGGTCTCGCCGATCGCGTCCGCATCCGGCACACCCTCGAGGTGGTGGTCGATACCGATAAGCCTTCCACCGCGCTGCGCACCCGACGCAATTCCAGCATGCGATTGTCGATCAATGCGGTCGCCGAGAGCGAGGCTGCCGGCGTCGTTTCCGCCGGCAATACCGGCGCGTTGATGGTCATGGCCATGTTCGTGCTCAAGACCTTGAACGGGATCGACCGGCCGGCCATCGCCGGCGTGTTTCCGACCGCGCGTGGCCAATCGGTCATGCTCGACCTCGGCGCCAACGTCGAAAGCGACGCCGACAATCTGGTGCAATTCGCGGTCATGGGCGAGGTGTTCGCGCGCCGCGTTCTCGGCGTCCAATCGCCCTCGGTCGGCCTGCTCAACGTCGGGGTCGAGGAACTGAAAGGCCACGACGACGTGAAGCGCGCCGCCGCCATTCTCCAGGGCAGCGGGCTGCCGATCCGCTTCCACGGCTTCGTCGAAGGCGACGACATCGCCGCCGGCACGGTGGACGTGGTCGTCACCGACGGCTTCACCGGCAATATCGTGCTGAAATCGATCGAAGGCACCGCCAAGATGTTCGTTCGCTTCCTCAAGGACGCCCTCGGCGGGTCGCTGACCGCGCAAATGGGCGCGTTGCTTGCCCGGCCGGCGCTCCATCGATTCCGCGACCGGATCGACCCGCGCCGCTACAACGGGGCGATGCTGCTCGGGCTCAACGGCGTCTGCGTCAAAAGTCACGGCGGCACGGATGCCTTCGGATTTGCGAACGCCATCAACGTTGCCTGCAAATTGATCGCCGACCGCCTCAACGAGGGGATCAAGGAAGACCTGGCCGGTCTTGGCGGCCATTCCCTACCGATGGGCGAGGCGAGCGTCGGCTCATGAGCGACATTCGATCGGTCGCTCTCGGCTGCGGCTCGTATCTGCCCGAGCGGGTCGTCACCAACGCGCAGCTCTCGAACATCGTCGCCACCTCCGACGAATGGATTGTGGAGCGGACCGGCATCCGCGAGCGCCGCATCGCCGCCGACGGCGAAATGACCTCGGATTTGGCGCTGGCCGCCGCCCGGCGGGCGCTCGAACACGCCGGCGTCAAGGCGGACGACATCGATCTGATCATACTGGCCACCACCACGCCCGACCGGACGTTTCCCGCCACCGCCACCCGGGTCCAGGCCATGCTCGGCCTTAAAACCGGCGCGGCGTTCGATGTGCAGGCGGTCTGCTCGGGCTTCGTCTATGCGCTCGCGGTGGCCGACGGCATGATCCGCTCCGGTCAGGCGCGCACCGTGCTCGTGATCGGGGCGGAAACGTTTTCCCGCATCCTCGATTGGTCGGACCGGACCACGTCGGTCCTGTTCGGCGACGGCGCAGGGGCCGTGGTGCTGCGCGCCGACAAGACCAACGGCGCGGGCAACGGCAAGACCCGTGGAATCCTTTCCACCCATCTTCACTCGGACGGCACTCACGCCGATCTGCTGTACGTGGACGGCGGCCCGTCCTCGACCGGCACCGTCGGCCGCGTGCGCATGCACGGGCGCGAAGTTTTCCGTCACGCGGTGATCAATCTCGCCCAGGTGGTGGACGAGGCGCTGGCCGCGAACGGACTTTCCCGGAGCGACATCGATTGGCTGGTGCCGCACCAAGCCAACAAGCGCATCCTCGACAGCACCGCGCGTAAGCTCGGCCTGCCCGAATCGCGCGTGGTGGTGACCGTCGAACGCCACGCCAACACCTCGGCCGCCTCGATCCCGCTCGCCCTCGACGAAGCGGTCCGCGACGGCCGGATCCGGCAAGGAAATCTGCTGTTGATGGAGGCGATGGGCGGCGGCTTTACCTGGGGTGCGAGCCTGATCCGCTGGTAAATTGGCTTTACGCCTCGACGCGACTCGCCGCGCCGTATGAGCATTTCGCTTCAACTTGCTGATATTGACGGATTTATCGTCCGGGGCTAGGGTTTATCGACGCCAACGAAACAGGGGACGCTCGGCCATGTCGGGAAAGACCATAACGCGCGCGCAACTAGGTGAAGCGGTTTACCAGGAAGTCGGCCTGTCGCGAAACGAGTCGGCGGATTTGCTCGAAACCGTCCTGAACGAGATTTCCGGCGCGCTCGGCCGAGGGGAATCGGTCAAGATCTCCTCCTTCGGCAGCTTCTCGATCCGCCAGAAGGGCCAGCGCATCGGCCGCAACCCCAAAACCGGCGAGGAAGTGCCGATTTTACCCCGCAAAGTCCTCGTTTTCCGCCCCTCGCAAGTTCTCAAAAGCCGGATCAACCAGCGCAAACCCGGCGGCTGATCGCTCGAGCCGAGGCGGAGGGTTTTCGCGCCATGGCGAATCCGCAACCCGTTCTTTTGCCCGAATCACCGCCGGGTGGAAAATCGCCCGAGGCGTTCCGCACCATCAGCGAAGTCGCGGCGGAACTCGATTTGCCCCAGCATGTGCTGCGCTTCTGGGAAACCCGTTTCGCCGCCGTCCGGCCGCTGAAGCGGAGCGGAGGACGGCGCTATTACCGGCCCGAAGATGTCGCCTTGTTGCGGCGGATTCGCGATCTGCTGCGCGAAAAAGGCTACACCATCAAGGGCGTGCAGAAGCTGTTGCGCCACGGCGGCACCCGCGCGGTTCCGGATGGCGACGGCGGGCATGCGGCGGGCGCGCCGGACGCCCCGACGGCTTCCGAAGCCGCCGAAGCGGCGGAACACTTCGCCGTCCCTCCTTCCGCGGATACCGCCGCCAATGACAGCAAAGCCGATATTCCGTCGCACACGCGCCAAGAATTGGCGGCCGTTCTCGCCGAACTCGAAGAACTCCGCGCGCTGATCAAATCGGTTTAGATTCTGCGGAAAATACCGATCGGTGACATGGCTGGGCGGCGCCCTTATCCACAATAATCATCCATTTGGAACCTAATCGCGCGCGATTCCGCCGGGTATCGTTTGCGCCCGCGTCGTAAGCAGCGCATAATTTTCGCCAATAAACAAAAAAATCCGCCCGTCTCGTTACGCCGAAGCTTGCGCTTCCAGCGTCCGAACAGTTGCTCAGGGGGATATTTCCATGTTCAAACGTCTTTCGATGGTCGCCTGCTTGTTCTTGCTCGGCGGCTGCGCCTTGCCGGTTCCGCTCCAGATCGCCTCGTGGGCCATCGACGGCCTGATGCTGGTCGCGACCGAAAAAACCATCGCCGACCACGGGGTCTCGATGCTCGTGCAACGGGACTGCGCCATGCTTCGGGTCGCCACCGAAGGAGCGCTTTGCCGCGACGGCACCGGAGCGACGGCCGTCGCCGTGCAGGAACTTCCGCCGCCCGCCGACGAGAGAGAGGAAGCGGGCATCGCCATCGCCGACGCCGGCGGGATTGTCGTGGACATACCGGCCGTCGGCGCCGACGCTTGGACTCCGGAGGCGCTGGCCGCGTTCGAGACGGCCGCCGGGTCTGCCGGCGAGCCATCCGATCCGACTCCGCGCGACGACGTAGCCATCGCCGAAGCCCGATGGGAAGCCATCATCGCCGCGCCCGTGTTTTTCGACGATCCGGCGGAAGAGCCCCTCGTTGCCGAACCCAAACGCCGACAAATGCCCGAGATGGCGTTCGAACCGAGCGTCGAACTGGCGACCGAGGGAACACCCGTCGCGAACCAATCCGATTTTCCGTTCGTCGGGGGCGACAGCCTTAACCTCGGCGACATTCTGTTCGATCTTCAACCCTACCTCGCCATCGACTTGGCACTCGTGGGCGGAGCGGGCGGGGACATTCTGCGCGGGGATGCTCTGCGAGAGCAAACGCCTCGGCTCCGAGATCGCGGATCGCAATCCGACGATCGTTATACTCGCCATGCCGCGGCGTTATACGGCCGCCCATGCGGCAGGGGACCGCCGGCCCGTCGGACCCGGTCGCGTGGTTCGGGCCACCGACGCCCGGTCAGGCTTTCGTTGCGCCCGCCGGGACCAGTGCGTATAGTGCCGCCCCCTGGCGATTATTGCCTTTCCGGACCGGAGCGTGGCGCAGCCTGGTAGCGCACCAGACTGGGGGTCTGGGGGTCGTGGGTTCAAATCCCGCCGCTCCGACCATCACCATCGATTTGTCAAAGCCGCTCGCGCGAGCGGCTTTGACGCTTTTGCATCGACGGCCTTTCCGACCGCGAACAACCCGCTCCCCTCGCTATGCCAACCACCAACGATGTACGCCGGTATTGGAACGCGCACCCGGTTGGCGTCGACAGCGTTCCCTTCGAGCGCGGCAGCCGGGAGATGTTCGAGGCCATCTACCGGCGCTGGCTGAAAATCGGAACGCCGCGACGGGCCGAATTCCTAGCGTCATGCCAAGGCAAGAAAGTCCTCGAAGTGGGCTGCGGCGTCGGCACCGACGGCCGCTTTCTCAGCGAGGGCGGCGTCGATTACCAAGCCGTGGATTTGAGCTTCCAAAGCCTGAAACTGGCGCAAGAGCATTTTCGCCTGTGCGACTTTCCCGGCCGTTTCGTCAACGCCGACGCGACGCGGCTTCCTTTCGCCGATCATACGTTCGACGTGGTCTATTCCTTCGGCGTCCTGCACCACGTGCCGGATACCCCCGCCGCCTGCCGCGAAGTGGTCCGCATTTTGAAGCCGGGCGGAATGGTACGCGTGATGCTCTATGGGCGCCACTCCTACCATTACTATTTCGTGCTCGGGGTCGTGTATCCGTTGATCTGGCTGATGTTGCGCCTGCCTGGCGCCGACGCCATCGCGCGCCTGGGGCCCAGAAAGTTGCGCGATGTCTTCGCCGTATGCCGGCAACACGGCCTCAGCCCTAAACGGCTTCTCGATGTGAGCACCGACACATCGACCGCAGGCCAAGACAACTATAATCCGCATTCGAGCTTTTATTCGAAGAGCGACGCCATGGCCCTCTTCGCCGGATTCGAAGATTTCGAGTTCTGGAAATCGGAGATCAAATATTTCCCGCTTCCGTGGTTTCGCTCGTGGGCCGAGAAACGCTTCGGATTCTTCCTGCACATGACCGCGCGCAAGCCCAAAGGCCGGTGACCCGCGAGGGACATGGCGACCTTTTGCCAAAAAAAGAGGCCGGCTTTTCGGCCGGCCTCAAGTCTGCTCTTGAGGGAAGGGCGGAATGGATATTCCGTCCTGTGTGCAATCTGTCACACCCCACGGAACCCGGCTGTGACGGCCGTCACACCCGGGAGATTCTAGTTAGTTATTTGAAAATATTGATTTTATTCGCTCTTGGGTGTTGCCAGAGTGCTACGGCTTGCGGGTCAGCGCGAGGGCTTCGTCCACTGTCGCCGCCAGCTTGAAGATTCCGTCGAGGCGGGCCATCCGCAGAACCCTGAGCACCGAATCGCCGGCCGCGGCCAAGGCGAATTTCTTGCGTTGCCTGGAGGCGCGTTGATAAACCTCAAGCAGGCCCGCCACACCCGAACTGTCGATCCCGGTCACGCCGGCCAGATCGACCACCATCGCCGGATGCGCGTCGATCAGACGCAACAGCTTCGCGCGCAAGTCCCCGGAAACGTGCAAATCCAGATCGCCTGCGACCACGACCACGACCGCGCCGTCGCGAACGCTTGTTTGGATTTTGGCTTCGGCGGGCTGTCCGATCATGGCGCTTTCGCTCGGGTTTTCGGGCTCCGGGGACCCCGGCTTGGCGACCGGCGTCTTGATCGATTATGGCTAGTTAAAGACAGCCCATAGCCCCAGGCAAGGGAGAACCAACCGATGTCGGCGACCCTGGTTTATGTGACAGCGAGTTCGCGGGACGAAGCGCTCAAGATCGCCCGGACGGTGGTGGAGGAACGGCTCGCGGCCTGCGCCAACGTCTTCCCGCCGATCACCTCGGTGTATTGGTGGGAAGGCAAGGTCCAGGAGGAGGGCGAGACCTCCTTCCTGCTCAAGACCCGAACCGAACTGGTCGAGGCGCTGACCCAACGGGTCCGGGCGCTGCACAGCTACACGTGTCCCTGCGTGGTGGCGCTGCCGGTCGCGGCCGGCAATCCCGCCTTCCTTTCCTGGATCGAGAACGAAACGCGGAAAGATTAGACCGGCGGCAGAAGGACCGTCGCCACCGCCTGAGCGGCGATACCTTCGCCCCGGCCGGTGAAGCCGAGCCGCTCGGTCGTGGTCGCCTTGACCGAGACGCGGGCGGCCGCGAGCCCGAGGATCGTGGCGATCCGCTCGACCATCGCCCGCCGGTGCGGGCCGACCTTGGGCCGCTCGCAAATCACCGTCACGTCGACGTGCGCGATGCGCCCGCCCTTGGCCGCGACCAATTCGGCGGCGTGGCGCAGGAAGATATCCGACGACGCGCCGCGCCACTTGGCGTCCGACGGCGGAAAGTGCTGGCCGATGTCGCCTTCGCCGAGCGCGCCGAGAATGGCGTCGGTGAGCGCGTGCAGGCCGACGTCGGCGTCCGAATGCCCTTCCAGGCCGGCGTCGTGCGGCACCTTGATCCCGCACAGCATGAGATGGTCGCCCGGCGCGAATCGGTGCACGTCGAAGCCCGATCCGGTGCGGGGCTCGAACGCGCCGCCGAGCAAACGCTCGGCGCGTGCCCAGTCCTCGGGCGTCGTCATCTTGGCGTTGTCTTCGCTGCCGTCGACCATCGCGACGGCGAGTCCGGCCATTTCCGCGAGTTGGGCGTCGTCGGTCGCCGCGCGATCGGCCAAGCGCCGGTGCGCGTCGAGAATGGCGTCGAAACGGAACCCTTGCGGCGTTTGCGCCCGCCACAATCCGTCGCGCGGCACGGTCGCGGCCACGCGACCACCGGCGTCCGCGCGTTTCAAGGTGTCGGCGACGGGAAGGGCGGGGATCGCGGCCGGCGAGGACGAGAGCGCGTCGATCACGCGCGAGATCAGGGCGGCATCGGGAAACGGCCGCGCCGCGTCGTGAATCAGGACCAGTTTCGGTTTCATCTCGATCAGGCTTTCCAGGCCGCGCCGAACCGATTCCTGGCGGGTCGCGCCGCCGGCGACGAACGGCAAACAGGCAAGCCCCGCGCTCGCGGCGTGAAACAGATCGCGATGGGCGGGGTCGATCACCGGACGGACCCGTCCGATCCGGGGATGATCGAGAAACGCCGAAAGGGCGCGGCGGATGACCGGCTCGCCCGCGAGCGGAAGGTACTGTTTCGGTATCGTTCCGCCGAACCGCGTGCCTTGGCCCGCGCCCACGACTAAAGCCACGCATTCGGTCATGGAAGAAACTTCATTGCGCCGCATTGAACGCGCGCGCGAAGAATTCGACGACGCGCTTGCGGGAATCTTCGGCAATCGTTTTTTCCGGAGTGAACCGGACTTGTCCGCCCTTGCCGCCGTAGGCGACTGGATCGTAGATGGTGCGCGCCCGGCCCTCCGGAGAATCCCAGCCGTGCGTCGCTTCGGGATAGAATTGCAACGTCATGTGATTGCGAGTCTGTTCGGGCAACGCGTCCAAAAACTTCCGGCAATCGTCGGGCGCGTCATAGTCATCCTGACCGCCCGCGAACAACAGAACGGGCGCGCCGGTGAATGCTTTGTAGTCGGGCGTCCCGCCCCGCGCAATCCGCGCGTGATTCCAGCAAACGGGATAAAAGGGTGCGTGGGCGGCAAAACGAAGTCCGTTCGCGTCCGCCAAGAAAGCATCGCTGACGGATTTCGACGCCATGCGCATCGACATGCCGCCGCCCCAGGAAAATCCCATCACGCCGATTCTTTGCGGATCGATGTCGGGTCGGCTCGCCAAATATTTCAGCGCGCCGTATCCGTGAGTCAGCGTTTTCGTATGGCCCTCTTTCGGACGATTGCCGCGAGCGAACATATATACTTCCAGGGTGGCGATCCCGGCTGCGTTCAACGCCTGGGCATGGAATTGACCCCGTCCGTCGATGCCGCCGCTACCGTGCAGGATGACGACCGCCGGTACCCGACTTTTCGCGTTTTTCGGCATGCCCAATTCGGCCGAAACTTCCTCGACGTGGCCGTAGCCCTCGGCCTTGGCGCCTGGGAACGCGACCTTTTCGCCGGCGCCGGCAATGCCGCCGACGCCCACGAACGCCAAAGCCGCGACGGCGGATGTCCAACGACGCAACATCTCTAGAAACAGCCCCTGGAAGGTATGCCGCCTAAACACAGCGCGGACGGAGCGGAAATATTACCTATCCAGTCACCAATTCCACAAGGATAACCGCGCGGCTGAACCGATCCCTCGGCCCTTGCCAAGCGCGTCGCCGGACGCGATTGTGCCCGCCATGACGGAAAGCGTGCTCTATGCCCTGGCGGCCATCGTCGCGCTGATGCCCTTGGCCGCGGTCGGGTTCCGGCGCGGAGCGGATCGCGACGCCCTTTATCTCGCCGCGCTCGCCGCCGCCGCCATCGTTCCGATCGGCATCGCCGCCGAGCGGCTATCCGGCGCTTGGCGCACGGACATTTCCACCGCCCTGTGGGTCACGGTTGCCGCCGGCATGATCGTGTTTGCGATCACGGCGCTCGCCTTGCGCCCCGCGGGCAAGCTCGCGCCGCTGCTCGCACCATACATGGGCATACTCGTGGTGCTGGCGGCACTCTGGCAACAACCGCCGGCCCGTCCTCTCGCGGCCGAGGCGTCAGCTTCCCTTTGGGTGGCGGTGCATATCGCTGCCGCCGTCACCACCTATGCGCTGGTCACCGTCGCTGCGGTTGCGGCACTCGCGGCTTTCATGCAGGAGAGGGCATTGAAGGCGCGCCGGCCGACGGTGTTGACCCGCACGCTGCCGTCCATCGCCGATTGCGAGCAATTGGTGGTGCGCCTTCTGCTGATCGCCGAAGCGGTGCTCGCCGCCGGACTGGCGACCGGCATGGCCTCGCTTTATCGCGAGAAGGGGACCTTGCTCGCGTTCGACCACAAGACCGTGCTGACCATCGCCGCGTTCCTGGTGCTGGCGGGCCTCTTGATCGGGCATTTCCGCGCCGGGGTGCGCGGACGCCAGGCGGCGCGCTATGTCCTGGTCGGCTATCTTCTGCTCACCCTCGGTTATCCCGGGGTCAAGTTCGTGACCGAAATACTCCTCGGTCGCTAAAATTCTGCCGATAACGGCCTTTTTTCGGAATTCCGAATGCCTTGCATATCGGGGGCGTTTGCCCAATAAATAGGCACCAATTTTCCCGACCTATCGCGGTTTTTCATGGCGTTGCAAATCGGCCACATTCGATTGGACAGTCCGGTCATTCTGGCGCCCATGTCCGGCGTCACGGATTTGCCGTTCCGGCGCGCGGTGCGAAGGCTCGGCGTCGGCTTGGTGGTATCCGAGATGATCGCGAGCAAGGCGGTCATCCGCGAGGCGCGCAAGACCCTGCGCATGGCCCAAAGCGCGCCCGAGGAACAGCCGATGGCCGTCCAACTGGCCGGCTGCGAGCCCGAAGTGATGGCCGAGGCGGCGCGTATCTGCGTCGCGCGCGGCGCCCAAATCGTCGACATCAACATGGGCTGCCCGGTCAAGAAGGTGGTCAACGGAGACGCCGGATCCGCCCTGATGCGCGACGAAAACCTCGCCGGCCGCATCATCGACGCGGTGGTCAAGGCGGTGCCCGTGCCGGTGACCCTCAAGATGCGCACCGGCTGGGACGACAAGAACCGCAACGCGCCGAGGCTCGCCAAGATCGCCGAGGATTGCGGCATCCAAGCGGTGACGGTGCACGGACGTACCCGTTGCCAGTTCTACTCGGGGCGCGCCGACCGAACGTTCATCCGCGTCGTGAAGGATGCGGTGCGCGTTCCGGTAATCGGCAACGGCGACGTCGACAGCCCGGAAGACGCGCGCGCGTTGCTGGAGGTTTCCGGCGCCGATGGGGTGATGGTTGGGCGCGGCACCTATGGCCGGCCATGGTTGCCGAACCAAATCCAACGCTTCCTCGCCACCGGCGAACGGCTGCCGGAACCGCCGCCGGCGTCGCAGCTCGCCATCCTACTCGAGCATTTCGAGGACATCCTACGTCATTACGGCCGCGAACCGGGGGTCCGGCTCGCGCGCAAGCATATCGCCTGGTACAGCCGCGGACTTCCCAAGTCGGCCGAGTTCCGGGCCGAAATCAACCGTATCCCCGACGCCGACGCGGTGCGCGACCGGATCGTGTCCTTCTACGCGCCGCACGTTGCCGGACAATTGGCCGGACAATTAGAACGCGCGGCGGCTTGACGCCAATGCCCGCACCGCTCAAAACCCAGCGCCCCGAAGTCGTGGCCCGGCATCCCGAACCGGAAGCGATCCTGGCCGCGCTGGCGTTGCCCGTGGTCGCGCTCAACGGCGGCCGGGACATCGTTTACGCCAACGCCGCCGCCGAACAAATGTTCCAGGCGAGCGCCCATCATCTGCTCGGCCATTCGCTCGCGGCGCACATTCCGCCCGATAGCCCCGTGTTCGCGCTGATCGAACAATCGGCCGCCGCCTGCAACACGGTGGCCGAATATGGCGTCGCCATCGAAACTCCGCGCATGGGGCGGCATTTCGTCAATCTGCTCGCATCGCCGCTCGGCGACGCGGGCGAGGGTGTCGTTCTCGTTTTCCAGCCCCGCTCGATCGCTGAAAAGATCGATCGCCAGCTGACCCATCGTGGCGCCGCGCGGTCGGTCGCGGCGATGGCGGCGATGCTGGCGCACGAAGTCAAAAACCCGATGGCCGGAATCCGCGGCGCCGCGCAACTGCTCGAAGAAACCGTTCCGCCACAGGACAAGGCCCTCACCCGATTGATCCGCGATGAAGCCGACCGTGTCTGCACCCTGGTCGACCGCATGGACACGTTTTCCGCCGGTGGCCCGATGAACCGGGGCGCGGTCAACATCCACGAAGTTCTCGACCGCGTCCGTCGCATCGCCGAAAGCAGCTTCGCCCGTCATGTCCGCATCGTCGCCGTCTACGATCCGTCGCTGCCGCCGGTGTACGGCGACCGTGACCAGTTGATTCAGGTGTTCCTCAATCTGATCAAGAACGCGGCCGAAGCCTGCCCGCCGACCGGCGGCGAGATCGGCCTCGCCACCGCCTATCAGCAGGGCGTCAAGTTCGCCGTGCCCGGCACCAATTCGCGGGTGCATTTGCCGCTCGCGATCAGCGTGCGCGACAACGGCGAAGGCATTCCCGAAGACATTCGCGGCTGCCTGTTCGAGCCGTTCGTCACCGCCAAGCCGAAGGGCAGCGGTCTCGGTCTCGCTTTGGTCGCCAAGATCGTCGGCGACCACGGCGGCGTGATCGAGTTCGACAGCCGCCCGCGGCAGACCGTTTTTCGCATCATGCTGCCCATGTATCGCGAAGAGCCGGAGCACGCTGCGACCGGAGGGGATCGATGAGCGCTCCGGTCGTTCTGGTCGCCGACGACGATAGCGGCGTGCGCACGGTCGTGACCCATGCCCTCGGCCGCGCCGGGTTCGACGTGCGCGCGACCGGCACCGCCGCGACGCTGTGGTCGTGGATCGCGGACGGCGAGGGGGATCTGGTCATCACCGACGTTCTCATGCCCGACGAGAACGGGCTCGACCTCGTCCCGCGCATCCGCAAATTGCGCCCGGAGCTGCGCGTCATCGTCATGAGCGCGCAAAGCACATTGCTCACCGCGGTCAAGGCGACCGAAAGGGGTGCGTTCGAGTACCTGCCGAAACCCTTCGATATCTCCGCCCTGGTCGGCGTCGTGCGCCGCGCCCTCGAGACGCAGAAAAAAACCGGCGCGGACGCGGCGCCCCCGGCCGATTCCGGCGAAAAGCTGCCCCTGATCGGCCGCTCGCCGGCGATGCAGGACATTTACCGCTCGCTCGCGCGGCTGATGGGCACCGATCTCACGGTGATGATCGCGGGCGAGTCGGGCACCGGCAAGGAACTGGTCGCGCGCGCGTTGCATACGCTCGGCAAGCGCCGGCACGGGCCGTTCGTCGCCATCAACATGGCGGCGATCCCGCGCGAACTGGTGGAAAGCGAGCTGTTCGGCCACGAGAAGGGCGCGTTCACCGGCGCGACCCAACGCAACGCCGGCCGGTTCGAGCAGGCCGAGGGCGGCACGCTCTTTCTCGACGAGATCGGCGACATGCCGCCCGAAGCGCAAACGCGCCTCCTGCGCGTGCTGCAGGAAGGCGAATACACCCGCGTCGGCGGCCGAAGCGCGATCCGCGCCAACGTGCGCATCGTCGCCGCGACCCACCACGATCTCCGACGGCTGATCCGGCAAGGCCAATTCCGCGAGGATTTGTTCTACCGGCTCAACGTCGTCCCGATCCGCCTGCCGCCGCTGCGCGAGCGAACCGAGGACATTCCCGAACTGGTGCGCCATTTCCTCGCCGCCGCCGAGGCCGAGGGCCTTCCGGCCAAGACCATCGACCCGCTTGCCATGGACCGGCTCAAGGCGTACCGCTGGCCGGGCAACGTGCGCGAATTGGAAAATTTGGTGCGCCGCCTCGCCGCGTTGCACGCCGAGGAAACCATCGGCGTCGAGGCGATCGAAGCCGAACTCGCCGACGCCACCGTCGCTCCCGGCGAACCCGCCGAGGACAAAAGCGGCAGCCTGTCGCAATCGGTCGAGCGGCACTTGGCCGCCTATTTCTCCGCGCACGGCGGCGGCCTGCCGCCGGCCGGGCTGTACGAAAGGGTCTTGCAGGAAATCGAGCGGCCCCTGATCGCGCTGACCCTGAAGGCGACACGCGGCAACCAGGTCCGCGCCGCCGATCTGCTGGGCCTCAACCGCAACACGCTGCGCAAGAAAATCCGCGATCTCCACGTCACCGTGACCCGGGGCGGACCCAAATGAGCGGGGGCAAAAGCCCGTGGCTCGGCACTTGGCTTCGCTTCCGCGTTTGGGCGCGCCAGGTGAAGTTGTCGCGCAATCTCGGATACGTTCTGGGCGCGGCGGCCGTCGCCTCGGGCGTCGCTACCGTCGCCGCCATGACCGGCACGCAGAAGGGCTCCGCCGACCTGCAAACGGTGGTGGCGTTGCTCTACCTCGACGTCGTGCTGCTGCTGCTGCTCGCGGGCGTCGTCGCGCGCAAGCTGATCACGGTCTGGGCGGAGCGCCGCCGGGGCCGCGGTGGCGCCGGCCTGCACGTGCGTTTCGCGGTCCTGTTCAGCGCCGTCGCCGTCATGCCCGCCGTTCTCGTGGTCGCCTTTTCGGCGATCTTTCTCAACGTCGGCATCCAGGGCTGGTTCGGCGAACGAGTTTCCACCG
>VGZQ01000043.1 GCA_016872535.1 Rhodospirillales bacterium
ACCACGCCGCCGTAAATGAAATACGTCCCGCCGACGGAGGCGGTGCCGAGAGTCATCGGCTTCATCTGCGCCTGGGCGGCGCCCGATACGGCCAACGCCGCGGCCAACGCGACGGCTGCAAAAGTGCGTTCGAACATGTGATGATCCTCCCTTGCGAATCTTGCTGTTGGAAGCAGGCGCAAAAGGCCCGCGTCGGTGCGAAACCATGCCCGGATTCGGGCTTTCGCGCAACCGGCCCGTAAAGGTGGTCGGCCTTGCCAATGCCCCTACTCGGCGCCCCTGGTAATCCCGGCCGTCCCGCCTATGTGTGTGAAAGACACATGCGCCGGGCCCTCAGCCCGGGATGGTTAACGGAGGTGGCCCCGATGTCTTTCATTCCCGATTTTCCCGCCGACGGCGTCGTCACCGTCAACCGGGTGATCCTGAAGCCCGAACACAACCTGGACGAGTTGGAAGAACGGGTCGCGATGCTGTGCGAGAACGTCAAGACCTACCATTCCGACACCGGGTTCGTGGGCGGCTTCGTCTGCCTCAATTCCGGCCAAGTATCGAACGAAGGCTCGACCGTCGGCCAGGCTGTCGCCCATCCCCTGAAGGGGCGCGAGGCGCTGATCGTCACTTTTTGGCGCTCGTTCGCCGAACACGAAAAGTCCCACCGGAGCCCGACCTTCCAGCCGCTGTTCAAGGACGTGATCGCGCTCTGCGAGAACGGCAACGAGGAAACCGCCTACACCATGCTGTGGTCGGGCAAGGGCTATTCCGCCGACGAGGCCAAGGCGGCGCGCGCGGCGAAGGAACGCTTCGTCGCCTGAGGCGGCGCGGGCCTCCGCAAATCCGCCTTCGCTGAGAAAACTCCCTTGACCACGATCAAGGACGGGCCGTTCGCCCGCGGCATCATGCGCGTTTCCGATCCGCGGGGATTGACAACGTGGCAAACCCCATTCCGGCGCCGACCCGAGGGCCGCGAGCCGAACGTCCGCTGACGCGCCGCGATCGGGGCGCGCGGGCGAATCACCGCGCGCGTATCGGGTTGCGCCCCTATCGGGGCGCGGCGGTCCTCGCCCGGGTGCTCGGCCCCTTGCTCGCCGCAACCGCCCATTTCGCCGCCCGCCGTCATCCCGATCTGTTCGAACGGCTGGCGGCGATCCCCGATCCCACCTTCGCGCTCGTTCCCGACGAGCTTCCCGTCGCCGTCATCGTGCGCGCCGACACCCGCCGCCCGAGAATGCGCGCGGTGGCCAAGAGCGATCTCGATCCGGCCCGGGTCGCCGCCGTCGTGCGGGGCCCGCTCAGCCGGCTCGCGGCGCTCGCCGACGGCCGGCTCGACGGAGACGCGCTGTTCTTTTCCCGCGAGATCGCGATCGAGGGCTCGACAGAGGCGGCGGTGGCGTTGCGCAACGCCCTCGACAACGCCGAACTCGGCGGACTCGTCGAACTGGTGTTTCCGCCCGGACGCGCGGCGAGGCTGGTGCAGCGCCTGCTGCGCCTCGGCGGCGGCGTCTTGGAGAGGGTACACGCCCGATTAACGGTGCGGCGGACCATCCCATGACCCAAGCGGCCGAACTGATTTGCCCCGCCGGCACCCCGGCCGCCTTGCGCGCGGCGGTGGACGCGGGCGCCGACGCGGTCTATGTCGGATTCCGCGACCGCACCAATGCGCGCAATTTTCCCGGCCTCAACTTCAGCCGCCCCGAGATGAAGGACGCCGTCGCGCTTGCCCACCGGCGCGGCGTCAAGGTCTTCGTCGCCATCAACACCTTCGCGCTCGCCGGCGAGCCCGGGCCGTGGCGCGCCGCGATCGACGACGCCGCGCGTCTCGGAGCCGACGCCGCGATCGTCGCCGACATCGCGGTCGCGGCCTACGCGGCCGAGAAACATCCCGACCTGCGCCTGCATCTCTCGGTCCAAGCGTCCGCCTCCACCGCCGAGGCGATCGAATTCTTCCGCCGCGAATTCGGCATTCGCCGCGTGATCCTGCCCCGGACGCTCACCGTCGCCGAAGTCGCGGCATTGATCCGGCGCGTGCCGGTCGAGGCCGAGGTTTTCCTGTTCGGCGCCATGGGCGTGATGGCCGAGGGCCGCTGCGCGCTGTCCTCCTACGTCACCGGCATTTCGCCGAACCTGGGCGGGGCGTGCTCACCCGCCGAATACGTCCGCTACGACCAGAACGCGGACGGCGCCCTGGTTTCCCGTCTCGGCCGGCACGCGATTTCGAGCCATCCGGCGGGCGAGCCCGCCGGCTACCCGACCCTCTGCCGCGGCTGTTACCATGTCCGCGGCCGCGCGGCCTATCCCTTTGAGGAACCGACCAGCCTGAACGCGGTCGAAACCCTGCCGGCGCTGCTCAAGGCCGGCGTGCGCGCCTTCAAGATCGAGGGCCGCCAGCGCGGGCGCGCCTATGTCGCCGAGGTGGTGGGAACCTTGCGCCGCGCGCTCGACGCCGCGCTCGCGGGCAAGCCGCTCAAGACCGTCGATCTGCGTCAAGTCACGGAAGGTCACCATGAAACGCTCGGCGGCTACGCCAAAATCTGGCACTAGGGCGAAGACGAAACCGGCGCGCGCCCCGGTAGAGGCGCATCTTGATAAGCGCGCGGGGATTTCTCCGTCCGCCCGCCTACCGGCGGGACCGCGCGCCGCGCTGACGCTCGGTCCCTTGCTACACAATTGGCCGGCGGACCAACGGCGGGATTTCTATTTCCGCATCGCCGACGAAGCGCCGGTCGATACCGTCTGCCTGGGCGAAGTGGTGTGCGCGAAGCGCGCGCCGTTCTTCGATCCGCACCTCGACGAGGTCGCCGAGCGCCTGATCCGCGCCGGCAAGGAAGTGGTCTTTTCCACCCTCGCGCTGGTCACCGGCGCGCGCGACATGACGTTCGTCGCCGATGCCGCGGCCAGGCGCGGCCTGGTCGAAGCCAACGACCTGGCGGCGGTCGAGTTGCTGCGCGGGAAGGCCCATCACGTCGGCCCGTTCGTCAACGTCTACAGCGAGGACACCGCGCGCCTGCTCGCCCGCCTCGGCGCGACGCGCATCTGCCTGCCGGTCGAGTTGCCGGCGACGGCCGTCGGCGCCATCGCCGCCGCGACCGCGGCCGAATGCGAGGTCGTCGCCTTCGGGCGGGTGCCGCTCGCCATGTCGGCGCGCTGCTTTCACGCCCGTTCGCGCGATCGGCACAAGATCAACTGCCGCTTCGTCTGCGCCGAAGACGCCGACGGTCTGCCGGTCGAAACGGCGGAGGGCGAACGCTTCCTCGCCATCGCCGGCTGCCACATCCTGTCGCACGCCTACGCCAATCTGGCGAACGAGGTCGCGGCCTTGCGCGCGGCGGGCGTCAAGAGGTTCCGCCTGCTGCCGCAGGCGATCGACATGGTGGCGGTCGCCGACGTCTTTCGCCGCCGGCTCGACGGCCGCATCGGCGGCGCCGAGGCGATGGCCGCACTGCGCCCGCTGGTTGCGCCCGAGATCGCGTTCGTCAACGGCTTCGTCCACGGCCGCGCGGGCGAGGAATGGGTGGCCGATAGCCTTCGCGCCTAATCGACCACGAACAGCTTGGCGCCGGTCGCGGTGCGCGAGCGGTGCGCCATGGCGTGATCGGCGACCTGGTAGCTCGATCCCGGTTTCAGCACGACCTGGCGCCCGTCCTTGAGTTCGGTCACCAGTTCGCCCTCGAGCACCAGCAGGATGTGCCCCTTCTCGCACCAATGGTCGGCGAGATAGCCGGGGCTGTATTCGACCATGCGCACGCGCACTTCGCCGAATTGGCGGGTGCGCCAGATCGCCTCGCCCTTTTCCCCCGGATGGCGGGTGGCGGGCACGTCCGCCCAGTCGGTGGTGCCGAAGGGAATGTCGCGAAGGTGCATGGGTCCAACGGGAGCCGCGGCGCTCAGACGTCCAGGTTCGCCACCTTGAGCGCGTTTTCGGAGATGAAATCGCGCCGGGGTTCGACCACGTCGCCCATCAGCTTGGAGAAGACCTCTTCCGCCTCGTCGGCGTGGGTGACTTTGACCTGCAGGAGCGTGCGCACCTCGGCGTCCAGCGTCGTTTCCCAAAGCTGCTCCGGGTTCATCTCGCCGAGGCCTTTGTAGCGCTGGATCGTGAGACCTTTCCGCCCGAGCCGCGTCACCGCGTCCACCAGAGCGACCGGGCCGGTGATCGGGATCGTTTCGCCCTTGACCTCGAGCTTGCCGTGGCGGGCGTAGAGCTTTTGCAATTCGGCCGCGCGTTTTTCCAGTTTGATCGCGTCGGAGGAGCGGATGACCGCGCCGTCGATGACGTGGCGTTCGGCCACACCCCGGAGCGTGCGCGCGAACGCGAGGCTGCCGTCGGCGAGCGCTTCGCCTTTCCAGCCGCGCTCGATCGCCTGCACCAGGGCATCGAGACGCTTGGCGATCACGCCGGCGACCTCGCCCGCCTGCTTGCGGTCGGCCAGCACCCGGGGGTCGAGCGCGCCCAGGATCGCCGCCTGCTCGAGCACCGGCATGGCGACGTGGGCGCCGAGACGCGCGATCATGCCCTTGATCTGGCGCGCGGCCTCCACCACTTCGCGCAAGTGCGCGCCGCCGACCTGCTGGCCGTCGAAGGGCACGAACACGGCGCCTTCCTCGATCACCGCCGAGAACAAAAACTCCTCGAGCGCGGCGTCGTCCTTCAAGTAGACCGAGGACGTGCCGCGTTTCACCCGGTAGAGCGGCGGCTGGGCGATGTAGAGATAGCCTTTCTCCACCACCTCGCGCATCTGGCGGAAGAAGAAGGTGAGCAGCAGGGTGCGGATGTGGGCGCCGTCCACGTCGGCGTCGGTCATGATGATGATCTTGTGGTAGCGGCACTTGGCGATGTCGAAGTCCTCGCTGCCGATGCCGGTGCCGAGCGCGGCGATCAGGGTGCCGATTTCGGCCGAGCTCAGCATCTTGTCGAAGCGGGCGCGTTCCACGTTCAAAATCTTCCCACGCAACGGCAGAATCGCCTGGGTGCGCCGGTCGCGGCCCTGCTTGGCCGAACCGCCGGCCGAGTCGCCCTCGACGATGAACAGTTCCGACTTGGCCGGATCGCGTTCCTGGCAGTCGGCGAGCTTGCCCGGCAGCGACGAGAGATCGAGCGCGCCCTTGCGCCGGGTCAGTTCGCGGGCTTTGCGCGCCGCTTCGCGCGCGAGCGCGGCCTCGACGATCTTGCCGATGACTTTCTTCGCCTCGGTCGGATGCTCCTCGAACCAGGAATCGAGGGCTTCGCCCATCACGCCTTCGACCGCCGGGCGGACCTCGGACGAGACCAGCTTGTCCTTGGTCTGGGACGAGAACTTGGGGTCCGGCACCTTGATCGAGAGCACGCAGGTGAGGCCCTCGCGCGCGTCTTCGCCGCTGATCGGGATCTTCTCCTTGCGCGCGATGCCGGAATCCTCGGCATACTTGGCGATCGAGCGGGTGAGCGCGTTGCGGAAGCCGGCGAGATGGGTGCCGCCGTCGCGCTGCGGGATGTTGTTGGTGAAGCAGAACATGGTCTCGTGGTAGGCGTCGTTCCATTGCAGCGCCGCCTCGACCGTGAGGCCGTCTTTCTCGCTTTTCACCACGATGGTCGGGACCAGCGCGTTCTTGGAACGGTCGAGCCAATCGACGAACGCCTTGAGGCCGCCCTCGTAGTGCATGTCGACCACCGTCGGCGTCGGCTTGCGCGCGTCGGTGAGGGTCAGCCGCACCCCGGAGTTGAGGAACGCGAGCTCGCGCAGCCGGTGCTCGAGGGTGGCGAAATCGTATTCGGTCTTGGAGAAGGTTTCCTTGGAGGCGAGGAAGGTGACCTCGGTTCCGGTCAGAGGCTTCCCGGATTCGGTCTTGGGCGCTTCGCCGGTCGCCTTGAGCGGCGCCTCGGCCGCGCCGTGCCGGAAGCGCACAAAATGCTCGCGCCCCGCGCGCCAGATGCGCAACTCCAGCCATTCGGAGAGGGCGTTGACCACGGAAACGCCGACCCCGTGCAGCCCGCCCGAAACCTTGTAGGAATTCTGGTCGAATTTACCGCCCGAATGGAGCTGGGTCATGATGACCTCGGCCGCCGAGACCTTTTCCTCGGGATGGAGGTCGGTCGGGATGCCGCGGCCGTTGTCGCGCACCGTGACCGAGCCGTCGCCGTTGAGCACCACGTCGACCCGATCGCAGTAGCCGGCGAGCGCCTCGTCGATGGCGTTGTCGACCACCTCGTAGACCATGTGGTGGAGGCCGGTGCCGTCGTCGGTGTCGCCGATGTACATGCCGGGGCGCTTGCGCACGGCGTCGAGCCCGCGCAGGACCTTGATCGAGTCGGCGTCGTAAGCCTTTTCGGGGGCTTTTTCGGGAGCCTTATCGGGGCCCTTCTCAGGCCGGTCAGCTTTGGCGCTCATGATCCCGAGATTCACCCACCCGGCGCATCAAGGCAAGGGTTCGATCGCGCCCGCGCCGACCGCGAGAAAGAGCGCCCGGCCGGCGAGCGGCGCGAACGGTTCGCGCTCGGTCCCGGCCAGCCACGCTTGGACGCCCGAATCGAGGAGCGCCGCGAACAGGGCCTCGCGCCGGACGCGATCGAGATGGGCGGCAACCTCGTCGAGCAGCAGCGTCGGCCGGGCGCCGTGGGCGTCCGCCAGCACGTCGGCCGCGCCGAGCACCAGCGCGATCAGGAGCGCCTTCTGCTCGCCGGTCGAGCACTGTTCGGCCGCGCGGTCGGCCCCGGCGTGGCGCACCGCCATGTCGCTGCGGTGCGGGCCGACACGGGTCGTGCCGGTGAGGGCGTCGCGTTCGCGCGAATCCCGGAGCGCACGGAGGAGCCGTTCTTCGGCCGCGAGCGCGGGGCTTTCCGCAAGCCAATCTTCGACCGCGCCCGTCATCGCCACCCGCGCGCCGGGAAAGACCCCGCGCGCCTCGCGGCAGGCGGCGTCGAGCCTGTCGGCGGCGGCCGCGCGCGCGCATGCCAGCGCGATACCGGTTTCGGCCATGCGCGCTTCCAGGGACGCGAGCCAGCCCGGCTCGGCCCCGGCCCCGGAATCGGCCAGCAGCCGGATGCGCTCGCGCGCCGCCCGCTCGTAATTCTGTTTCAACTCGGCGTGCCCGGCGGCGAGCCCCGCGGCGACGCGATCGACGAACTTGCGACGCTCGCCGGCGCCGTCCTGGAACAAGCGCTCCATCGGCGGCGTCAGCCAGTGGACCGCGAACGTTTCCCGGAGCCGCCCCTGCGCGCGCGCGGGCGTGCCGTCGACGCGCACCAAGCGGCGTTCGGGCGCGTCCGCTTCGGGATCGAGGCCGGTGCCGATCTCGTGCGTGCCGTGGGGCCCATCGACCCGCGCCGCCACCGCCCACGCCGGGCGCAGGGCGGGCCCTGCCGCCGCCGCGCCCCAGCGGGTCGGCTCGGCCGGCGCCGCCGCGCGCAATCCCCGGCCCGGCGCGAGAAACGAAATCGCCTCCAGCACGTTCGTCTTGCCCGCGCCGTTGGGGCCGACCAGAACGATCAGGCCGGGACCGGAGGGAACGTCGAGCCGAAGCCGGGCGTAGGAGCGGAAATCGGTGAGCGCGAGCTGGCCGACGGAAAACGCCGCGCGCGCAGGGGCAACCGGGGCGGGCTCGGTCGGGGGGCGCGACGACGCCGACGCCCGGGTCATACCCGCATCGGCATCAGGACGTAGAGGCCGGCGGCATCGGCCGCATCCACCAGGACGGTCGGCGAGGCGGCGTCGGCCATGGCGAGCCGCACGGTGTCGCCGCTCATCTGCTGGGCGATGTCGAGCAGATAGCGCGCATTGAAGCCGATCTCGAGGCCCGGGCCCTGGTAGGCGACCTCGATCTCCTCGCTGGCGCTGCCGTTTTCCGCGCTGGTGGCGGACAGTTCCAGCATGTTGCGCCCGAGCTTGAGCTTGACCGCGCGCGACTTCTCGCTCGAGATGGCGGAAACGCGATCGACCGCCTCGGTGAAGATCCGGCGGTTGACTTCCATTTCCTTGTCGTTGCCGGTCGGGATCACCCGCTCGTAATCGGGGAAGGTGCCGTCGATCAGCTTGGAGGCGATCTCCGCGCCGTCGAGGGCGAAGCGGATCTTGGTGTCGGATACGCCGATCTCGACCTCGGCGTCCGACCCTTCGATCAGCCGGTGCAGCTCGTTGACCGTCTTGCGCGGCACGATCACGCCGGGCATGCCGGCGGCGCCCTTGGGCAGCGGCGCTTCGACGCGGGCAAGGCGATGGCCGTCGGTCGCGACCGCGCGCAGCACCGGCGTCTTGTCGTGCTTGGCCGCGTGCAGGTAGATGCCGTTGAGGTAGTAGCGAGTCTCCTCGTTGGAAATGGCGAAGCGCGTGCGCTCGACGATGCCGCGCAATTCGGCGGCGCCGAGACGGAACGTGTGGGCGTAACTGCCCCCGCCCATGACCGGAAATTCCTCGACCGGGAGGCAGGCGAGCTGGAAGCGCGAGCGCCCGGCGCGGACCGCGATCTTGCCGTCGCCGCCGGCGTCCATCTCGACCTCGGCTCCCTCGGGCAGCTTGCGGACGATCTCGTAAAGGGTATGCGCGGGCGCGGTGGTCGCGCCCTTGGCCGCGATCGCGGCGGCGACGCTTTCGACCACCTCGATATCCATGTCGGTCGCGCTGAGCGCGAGCTTGCCGTCGGCGGCCGCGATTTTGACGTTGGCGAGAATGGGAATGGTGTTGCGCCGCTCGACCACGCTTTGCACGTGGCCCAGGGTCTTCAGCAGCGCGGCCCTCTCGATCGTGAATTTCATGGGATATCGGCTAGGTTGCGATGGCGGATACCGGAGACAGTCCGGCCATTATAGCAAAACGCCTTGTCGGGGAAACCGCGCGCCGAAGCCGAAAAAATCCCGGCCTCTCAACCCTCCAGCATGCGCCGGAGCATGTCCACGTCCTCGGCGAAGGCTTGGTCCTGGGCGCGCAATTCTTCCACCTTGCGGACCGCGTGCATGACCGTGGTGTGGTCGCGACCGCCGAACTTGCGCCCGATTTCGGGCAACGAGCGCTGGGTCAGCTGCTTGGCGAGGTACATGGCGATCTGGCGCGGCCTTGCGACCGAGCGCGAGCGGCGCTCGGAGAACATGTCGGCGTGGCGGACATTGAAGTGGGCGGCGACCCGTTTCTGGATGTCCTCGATCGTCACCCGCCGGTCGTTGGCCCGGAGCAGGTCCTTGAGGTAGTCCTGGATGGTTTCGAGCGAAATCTCGCGCCCGACCAGCTGGGCCTGGGCGACGACCCGGTTCAGCGCCCCTTCCAGTTCGCGCACGTTGCCGGTGATCCGGTGCGCCAGGAATTCCAGCACCTTGTGCGGAACCGCCTCGCCGAGCTGTTCGGCCTTCGATTCGAGGATGCCGAGGCGCAATTCGTAGGTGGTGGCGTGGATATCGGCGACCAAGCCGCAGTTGAGGCGCGAAATCAGCCGTTCCTCCATCCCCTCCAGATCGGAGGGCGACTTGTCGGCGGAAATCACGATCTGGCGGCCCTGGTCGACCAGGGCGTTGAAGGTGTGGAAGAATTCCTCTTGGGTCGAATCCTTGCCGGCGATGAACTGCACGTCGTCGATCATCAGCACGTCGACCGAGCGGAACTGTTCCTTGAAATCGACCGTGTTCTGCTCGCGCAGCGCGCGGATGAAGCGGTACATGAACTTCTCGGCCGACATATAGATGACGTTGCGCTTCGGCTGGTGGGTGCGGATGTGCCAGGCGATCGCGTGCATCAGGTGGGTCTTGCCGAGGCCGACGCCCCCGTAGAGGAAGAGCGGATTGAAAGGCGGGGCCTTGGTCGCCTCGGCCACCCGTTTGGCCGCCGCCCAGGCGAATTCGTTGGGCTTGCCGACGACGAAGGCATCGAACACATAGCGCGGATCGAGGGGCGCGCTGATGCCCTCGCGCGCGGGGCGGGCCCCCGGCGCGCCGGGCGTCCCGCCCAATATTCCGTTGGCCGCGTCGCCGGCGGACGCGGGCGAGGCGTGCGCGCCGAACTTCGGCCCGGATGCCGGCGGCCGGAGCGGCGGAGCCGCGCGTTCCGCGGAAACCTGGACGTCGAGACCGGCCACCCCGGGGTTGATCTCGCGCCACATCCTGGCAATCCGGTCGGCGTAGTTGTCGAGCACCCAATCGCGCATGAACCGGGTCGGCACCGCGAAGCGGACGCGGCCGTTCTCGAACAACTTGACCGCCATCGGCTTGAGCCAGCTTTGCCAGGCCGCGTCGCCCACTTCGCCGCGCAAGCGCGCGCAAATGTCGCGCCACTCGTTTTCGATGTTTGAAAGCGGAACCGGGCTTGGGATGTTGTCGCTGGACATTAAGAAATCTTCCTGAAGGCACGTTTCTCGAAATCGCCCGTTGCTCGATTTCGGCCGCCGTCACCGCCGAACGCGGCCTCCCGAGTCCTCAATGCGTCGCCATGGCGGCGGTGCGCCGGAGGCCCCGGAAAACCGGGCCGACCGGAGTGGAATATTGGAAACGAAATCCGTCAAGGAACCCCCCTGAAAGCCGTGGAAGCCCGGTTCTTCGCCGGATTTCCTTGTCATACTCTCGGGCCGTTACCGCCCGTCATCCGACCCGATCCGTCACTCTCTCCTGCCCGCGCTCGATTCCGAGGATTTACGCGAACGAAGTCGCCAAGCTTCCGTCGTTCGAGATTGCAGGTGCTGTGTTTCTCGCGTGCCTGTGTTTCTCGCGTGAATGTGACGAAGCGGATAAAGCGTGTGCGCGGATATTTTACGTGGGCGCGCCGATGTGCGTCATCGACACGAACGAACTGTAGCGAGAGGCGCTCGTGTGCGCAACCGGCTTGTGATCGTCGCGCGTGAGAAAATCTCCCTTGACGAAATTCCGTGGCGAGCGCGATCGCGAACGAAATAAAACGAAATGGCGCGCAAAAAAATATCGAGCGTTCGCAGTCTGTTGACCGCGGCCGGGAACGAAATTGGTCCGAAAATGAACTCAACGCCGCGCGTCAGATGAAGCGCAGGCCGGCTCGGCGTCAAACGGGGGAATTCGCCGCGCGAGGGAAAGCGCGCGGGAGAACGGAAGTCTCAACCTATCTTGCGAATGCGGGCGACGAGACGCGATATCTTGCGTGCCGCCGCGCGCCGATGGACGACGCCCTGGCGGCTTCCGCGCATCAGTTCCGGCTCGGCCACGCGGAGCGCGGCCTCGGCTTTCTTCTTGTCGCCGGCGGCAATGGCGGCTTCGACCGCCCGCACGGCGGTGCGAACCCGACTCAGCCGCGCGATATTGACCGCGGTCCGTTTCGGCGTCTGGCGCGCGCGCTTGAGCGCCGACTTTGTGCGCGCGATTTTTTTCTTTTTTGCGCCTGCGCCGGCCGCTGGTGCTTGGTCGCCCATGATGCCCTAGACTCCGAAACGAACTCCGAACCCGGGTTTTCCGCGCCAAGCCCCCTCGCGGGCCGCCGATCGACGCGGAGGGAGCGGCTTATAGCCCCCGGCCTCCGCGCCGTCAACCGCGGCGACCCAACGTTTTTCGGCCGACCGCGCGCGGGCCTATTTGTTGGCGAAATTGGGTTGGCGTTTTTCGGCGAAGGCGGCCATGCCTTCCTTCTGGTCGGCGGTGCCGAACAGCGAATGGAACAAACGGCGCTCGAAGCGGATGCCTTCGGCCTGCGTCGTCTCGAATGCCCGGTTGACCGCTTCCTTGGCCATCAGGGCCGATGGCCGGGACATCTTGGCGATGGCGGTGGCGGTCTTGACCGCTTCTTCCACCAGTTCGGCCGCCGGCACCACCCGGCTGACCAGGCCCGAGCGCTCGGCCTCGGCCGCATCCATCATCCGCCCGGTCAGGCACATTTCCATCGCCTTGGACTTTCCCACCGCGCGGGTCAGGCGCTGGGTGCCGCCCGCGCCGGGGATGATGCCGAGCGTGATTTCCGGCTGGCCGAACTTGGCGTTGTCGGCGGCGAGGATGAAATCGCACATCATCGCCATTTCGCAACCGCCGCCGAGCGCGTAGCCGGCGACCGCCGCGATGGTCGGCTTGCGGCAACGCGCGAGGCGCTCCCAATCCGAGATGAAATCGCCGAGAAAGGCTTCGGCGAAAGTCTTGTCCTTCATCTCCTTGATGTCGGCGCCGGCCGCGAACGCCTTTTCGCTGCCGGTCACCACGATCGCGCCGACGGCGGTGTCGGCTTCGAAGGCGTCCAGCGCCTGCGCCAGTTCCGCGATCAATTGGGCGTTGAGGGCGTTGAGCGCCTTGGGTCGGTTGAAAATGACGAGCCCGACCGGCCCGCGCGTTTCGACGATGATGTTCTGAAAGGCCATGGCGGCACCTCCTGGAGCGGCGGGGGAAGATACGACGGAACCGGCCCGGGCGACAGGTCCTTGCGGGGAACCTTATCGAATCCGGGCGGGAGACAAGGAAAACCGCACGTCGAGGCCGTCCGCCCGGTCGGCGATGTCGAGGGTCAGGGCCTCGCCCTCGCGCACCCAGCGGGAGCGCCCTTCGGCGCGCCAGCCGAGCGCGGGCAACGTTTCGCCGTAGAACTCGCGCACGGCCTTGGCCTCGACTTTGCCCCGGGCATAGGTTTCCGCGAGCCTTCCCTGCGCCGCGTCGAAGACCAGGGCGCGGGCTTCGTCTTCGACCAGGCCCGGCATCAAAGGAATGTCCTCGATCACGGACAGAAACACCGCTTCTTCGTCGGGTTCGGCCGGTGTCGCGGGAGTCGCGGTTTGCGCGGGCGCTTGCGCGGCCGACAGCCCCGCGACCAGGGCCGCGGCGGCAAGCACGCATCGGAGCGACGACAACAACGTCATAAGAAAACGTATATCATCCCGCGCCGCCCTTTTCACCGCTGGCGGCGCGGACAATAAAACGTCGATCGCCCACCCTGCGCCTTGCGGCGTATGCCGCCGGTTTCGGCGGCGTCGCAATCGCAGCCGGGGCACGGTTTGCCCTCGCGGTCGTAGACCGCGAAGCGATGCTGGAAATAGCCGAGTTCGCCCGAAGGCTGGCGATGATCGCGGAGCGAGGACCCGCCGGCGGCGATGGCGCTTTCGAGCACCGCATGGATGGCGCGCGCGAGCGCGTCCGCGCGGGGGCCCTTGACCGATCCCGCTTTGCGGAACGGCGAGAGCCGCGCGCGGAATAGAGCCTCGCACGCGTAGATATTGCCGATGCCGGCGACGATGCGCTGGTCCATGAGCGCGGCCTTGAGCGCGGTCTTGCGCCCGGCCAGCCGCCGGGCGAGGGCGGCGCCGTCGAAATCGGCGGCCAGCGGCTCGGGCCCGAGGGCGCGGAACCACGGGTGCCGGGGGAGGTCCATTTCGGGCACGAGCGCCATCAGCCCGAACCGGCGCGGGTCGTTGAAACGAAGGACCGTTCCATCGTCGGTTTCGATCTCGACATGGTCGTGCTTTTCCGCCGCCGGCGGCGGCGGGCGGAACAGCCGCATCCGCCCCGACATGCCGAGGTGCGCGACCAGGATGTCGTCATGGTCGAGCCGGACGAGCAGGAACTTGGCCCGGCGCGCGACCTCGCGCACCCGGCGGCCCTCCAGGCGGCGGGCGAAGTCACGCGGCAATGGAACGCGCAAGTCGCGCTTTCGCACCCGGACCCGGGCGATGCGACGGCCTTCCAGTTGGCGGGCGAGCGCGCGGCGGACGGTTTCCACTTCGGGCAGTTCGGGCATTGGCGGACCTCGGACACCGCGCATGCTAGCGAAGGCCGCCCGCCTCGGCTATCGTTCCGACCATGACGCCCGCGCCCGAATCCCGCCGCACCCATTTCGGTTTCCGCACCGTCGGGGAATCGGAGAAGGCGCCGCTGGTGCGCCGGGTGTTCGATTCGGTCGCCGAGCGCTACGACCTGATGAACGACCTGATGAGCCTCGGCGTGCATCGCCTGTGGAAGCGGGCGCTCATCGACCGGTTGCGGCCGCGCGCGGACCTCACGCTCCTCGACATCGGCGGCGGCACCGGCGACATCGCCATGCTCTGGCGCGACGCGGGCGGCGGACCGGCGACGGTGGTCGACGTCAACCCCAGCATGATCGCGGTCGGGCGCAAACGCGCCGCCGAACGCGGGCCCGATTCCGGCATCGCCTGGATCTCGGGCGACGCCGAAAACCTGCCCTCGGCCGACCGGACGTTCGACGTCGCCACCAGCGCCTTTTGCCTGCGCAACGTGACCCGGCTCGACGCGGCGCTGGCGGAAGCCTACCGCGCGCTCAAGACCGGCGGGCGGTTCGTGGTACTCGAATTCAGCAAGATGTCGCTGCCCGGGCTCGACCGGCTTTACGACGCATGGTCGTTCAAGGTGCTGCCGGCGCTCGGCGAAAAAATCGCCGGCGATCGCGACGCCTACCAATATCTCGCCGAAAGCATCCGCCGCTTTCCGCCGCAAGAACAATTCGCGCGGATGTTCGGCCAAGCCGGCTTCGAGCGGGTCGGCTTCCACAACCTTTCGGGCGGCATCGCCGCGCTCCATTGGGGCTGGCGGCTCTAACCTTCATACAAGGACGAAACCCATGCCCCGTCGGATCGCCGGTCTGCTGGCCGCGTTGTTCGTCCTGCTCGGTGCCGCCCCACACGCAGCGGCCCAGGATCTGAAGGAGCGCAAGATCGGCATCGTGCTGATACACGGCAAGTGGGGCGCGCCCGACGACCGCCACCTCTACCGGATTTCGCACGCCCTCCAAAGCGCCGGGGTGATGTTAGAAACGCCGATCATGCCCTGGTCGCGGCACCGCAATTACGATGTCGGTTACGACGACGCCTTGAAAGAAATCGACCAGGCGGTCGCCAAGTTCAAAGCCAACGGCGCGCAACGCATCGTCGTCGGCGGGCACAGTTTCGGCGCCAACGCCGCCCTCGCCTATGGTGCCACGCGGGAGGGTGTCGTCGGTCTCGTCGCGCTCGCCCCCGGGCATGTTCCCGACCTGGGCCGCTTCCGCCAGGCCATGGCCGCCGACGTCGAGCGCGCCAAGGGGCAAGCCGCCGCCGGCAAGGGCAACGAGCCGTTCGAGTTCAACGATCTCAACCAGGGACGCCGGGAGGGCAAACGCACGACCGCGAGCATCTTTCTCAGCTATTTCGACCCCGAGAGCGCGGCCGCGATGACGCGCACGGCGTCGCGACTCAAACCCGGAACGGCGCTCCTGTGGGTGATCGGCGAGAACGACTCCCTGTTCGCGACCGGCAAGGGAGCGATTTACGACCAGGCACCGGCGCACCCGAAAAACCGCTACGCCTCCGTTCCGGGCGGGCATCTGGATACGCCGAGCGAGGGTGTCTGGATCGTGCTCGAGTGGCTTAAGGCGATCACCGACTAAGTTTAAAATCATTCAAATTCAATAGCTTACTTCCATCCTTGCGGAGCGTGGACGCGGGCGCTAGCCTATCCACACAAAGCGTTCGTTAAATGGTTAAGAACCCCAATAAATCGCCCATGCGACCCGAGGCCGGTCGCCGCATCTTGCTGGTCGTCACCGGCGGCATCGCCGCCTACAAGACGCCGGAACTGGTGCGCCGCCTGCGCGAACACGGGCTCGCCGTCCGCTGCGCGCTGAGCCGGGGCGGCAAGCAATTCGTCGCTCCGCTCGCGCTCGCCGCCGTCGCCGAAGACAAGGTCTACGAGGATCTCTTTTCGCTGACCGACGAAAGCGAGATGGGGCATATCCGGCTTTCGCGCGAGGCCGACCTGGTGCTGGTGGCCCCGGCGAGCGCCGATATGCTCGCCAAGATGGCGGCCGGCCTCGCCGACGATCTCGCCAGCACGCTCTTGCTCGCCACCGACAGACCGGTGATGGCGGCGCCGGCCATGAACGTGCGCATGTGGGAACATCCGGCGACCCAGGCCAATCTCGCGACCTTGAAAAATCGCGGCGTCCGTTTCGTCGGCCCCGAGGAAGGCGACATGGCCTGCGGCGAATGGGGCATGGGCCGCATGGCCGAGCCCGACGCCATCGTCCAGGCGGTGCGCGCGTTCCTCGCCGACGGCGGCGCGCCGGTCGGCGCGCTTCGCGGCGCGCGCGCGCTGGTCACCAGCGGCCCGACCTGGGAAGCGCTCGATCCGGTGCGCTACATCGCCAACCGCTCGTCGGGCAAGCAGGGCCACGCCATTGCGCGCGCGCTTTCCCGCGCCGGCGCCCGCGTGACTTTGGTGACGGGGCCGGTGGCGCTTCCCGATCCCGAGGGCGTCGCGACGGTACACGTGGAATCGGCGCGCGCGATGTTAGCGGCATGCGAACGAGCGTTGCCCGTCGATGTCGCGGTGTGCGCGGCCGCCGTCGCCGACTGGCGCCCGGCCGAGGCGGCCAAGAGAAAGATCAAGAAAACCGGCGCGCCCCCCAAGATCGCGCTCGCCGAGAACCCGGATATTCTGAGGACGCTCGCGCATGCCGGAAAATGCCGGCCTAAACTCGTGATCGGCTTCGCCGCCGAAACCGACGATCTCATCGCTAACGCCAAAAAGAAGCTCGCGGCCAAGGGCTGCGATTGGATACTCGCCAACGACGTGTCGGAAGGCACCGGCGTGTTCGGCGGCGACGCCAACCGTGTCGCGCTGGTGTCGGCGAAGGGCGCGGACCAATGGCCGGCGATGAGCAAGGGTGCGCTCGCCGAGCGGCTCGCGGGGCGGATCGCCGAAACCCTGCGTTCTTCGAAACGGGGCCGCACATGACCGTCGAGGTCAAAGTCGCGCGCCTTCCCCACGGCGACGGCCTGGCGCTGCCGGCCTACGCCACCGCCGGGGCCGCGGGCGCCGACCTGCTCGCCGCGGTCGAGAAGCCGGTCGTGCTCGCCCCCGGCAAGCGCGAGACGATTCCCACCGGCATCGCGCTCGCCTTGCCCGAAGGTTTCGAGGCGCAGGTGCGCCCCCGTTCCGGTCTCGCGCTCAGCCACGGCATCACCGTCTTGAACGCGCCCGGCACCATCGATTGCGACTATCGCGGCGAGGTCCGGGTGATCCTCGTCAATCTCGGCGAGGCGCCCTTCGTCGTCGAGCGCGGCATGCGCATCGCCCAGATCGTCGTCCAACGGATCGAGGCCGTGCGCTGGCGCGTGAGCGACCAGTTGCCCGCGAGCGCACGCGGGCCGGGCGGGTTCGGCTCGACCGGGACCGGCGGGGGCGCGTGATGCTCAAGCTCTCGCGCAAGACCCTGTTCGCGATCGAGGCGGTGCTCGACATCGCCTACCACGCCGGCGCCAATCCGGTGCCGAGCGCGGAGATCACCCGCCGCCAGGGCATTCCCCAGCGCTACCTCGAGCGCGCGTTGCAGGAACTGGTGCGGGCCGGCGTGCTGGTCGGCGTGCGGGGGCCGCGCGGCGGTTATCGGCTCGCGCGCGAGCGCCGGCGCGTGTCGGTCGGCGAAATCGTGCGCGTCGTGCGCGCGTTGGAAGCCGGCCAAGCCGACATCGCCGACGCCGGCGGCTCGATACTCGGCCAGAAGGTGGTGCGGCCGCTGTGGGGCGAATTGAACGACGTTCTCATGGGCCGGCTCGACACGGTTTCGATCGAGGATTTGTGTGCGCGCGCGGCCGCCGCCGGCATCGCGAGCGAAGGTCGTCGCAACCTCGATTTCGCCATCTGACCGCCATGCCGAACAAGCCCACCGCCACATTTTCCGCCGTAACGCCGCCGTCGCGCGGGCGCGTGTTCAACTCGATCGTCGAGACCGTCGGCGCGACGCCCATCGTCCGGCTATCGCGGCTTGCCGCCGAGGCCGGGTGCAAGGCGGACATTCTCGGCAAGTGCGAGTTTTTCAACCCGCTTTCGTCGGTCAAGGACCGGATCGGGCGCGCCATGATCGAGGCGGCCGAACGCGACGGGTTGATCCGGCCGGGCGCGGTGCTGATCGAGCCGACCTCGGGCAACACCGGAATCGCGCTGGCCTTCGCCGCCGCCGCCAAGGGCTACCGGCTGATCCTGACCATGCCCGACAGCATGTCGGTGGAGCGGCGCAAGATTCTCGCCCTGCTCGGCGCCGAGATCGAGCTGACCCCGGCGGCCAAGGGCATGCGCGGCGCGATCGAGCGCGCGGTCGAGTTGCTGCGCGCGCACGAAGGCTCCTACATGCCCCAGCAGTTCGAGAATCCCGCCAACCCGGAGGTGCACCGCCGCACCACCGCCGAGGAAATCTGGCGCGACACCGAAGGAAACGTGGACGTCATCGTCAGCGGCGTCGGCACTGGCGGCACGCTGACCGGCGTGGGCGAAACGTTGAAGCCGCGGCGACCTGGCTTGCGCATGGTCGCGGTCGAGCCCGAGGACAGCGCCGTGCTGTCGGGCGGACCGCCGGGGCCGCATAAGATCCAAGGCATCGGCGCGGGCTTTGTCCCTAAGGTGCTCAACACCAGCCTGATCGACGAGATTCTCCGCATCGGCAACGAAACCGCGTTCGCGACCGCGCGCAAGACGGCAAAGCTGGAGGGCCTGCCGGTCGGCATTTCCTCGGGCGCGGCCATCGCCGCCGCCCTCGAAATCGGCGCGCGGCCCGAGATGGCGGGCAAGACCGTGCTCGTGATCCTGCCGAGCTCGGCCGAGCGCTATCTCTCGACCGCCTTGTTCGAAGGCATCGGGTCGGGATAGGGCCAGGATAGTAATCGCATCATGGACTTCACCGAATCCCAGGTCCGCCGCTACGCCCGCCACATCCTGCTGAAAGAGGTGGGCGGCGAAGGCCAGGCGCGCCTGATGCGGGCCAAGGTGCTGGTGGTGGGCGCGGGCGGGCTCGGCTCGCCGCTTCTGCTCTATCTCGCCGCCGCCGGAGTCGGCACGCTCGGCGTGATCGACGCCGATCACGTCGATCTTTCCAATCTTCAGCGCCAGATCGTGCATGCCACGGGACGCATCGGCGAGGCCAAGGTGGCGAGCGCGCGCCGCACCATCGCCGAAATCAACCCCGAGGTTCGCGTGATAACCCACGAGGCGCGCATCGGCCCCGACAACGCGTTCGACGTGATTTCCGGTTACGACATCGTCGCCGACGGTAGCGACAATTTCGAAACGCGCTTTCTGCTCAACGACGCCTGCTTTCTCGCCAAGAAGACCTTGGTCTCGGGCGCGATCCTCCGCTTCGACGGCCAAGTCGCCACCTTCAAGGCGCACGAACGGAGCCCGAGCGGCGGCCCCGGCAACATCCACGGGCCGTGCTATCGCTGCATCTTCCGCGAACCCCCGCCGCCCGGCGAAATTCCGTCCTGCGCGGAGGCCGGCGTGCTCGGCGCGCTTTGCGGCGTCATCGGTTCGCTCCAAGCGACCGAAGTCTTGAAGGAAATTCTCGGCATCGGCGAGAGCCTCTCCGGCTGGCTCATGCTGTGCGACGGCCTGTCGGCGGAGATGCGCAAGATCCGCGTGCCGGCCGATCCAGGCTGCCCCTTGTGCGGCGACGCCCCGACCATCCGCGAT
The DNA here is from genome assembly GCA_016872535.1 of Rhodospirillales bacterium. Classification (NCBI taxonomy): domain Bacteria; kingdom Pseudomonadati; phylum Pseudomonadota; class Alphaproteobacteria; order Rhodospirillales; species Rhodospirillales bacterium. The sequence continues at coordinate 19,340 of VGZQ01000043.1, forward strand.
CTTTCCCATCACCGGCGCGGGTGAAGACGGCCATGACCGCGACCCGCCCCGACGAGCTTTCCCTGATCGTCTATTCCGGCGAGTACGACAAAGTGCATTACGCCCTGGTGCTGGCTTCGGGCGCGTTGGCGCTGGGCACGCGCGCGACGCTGTTCTTCACCATGGACGCCTGCCGCGCGCTGATGAAGCCGGACGCCGCGGGCGCGCCCGCGTGGCGGCGATTGGCGCTGTCCCAAGCGACCTCGGAAAATTTTCGCGACGGCGGCGCCATGGACGATTCCTTCAAGCGGCGCAACCTCGCCGACTTCGAGCAGCTGCTGGCGGCGTGCATCGAGTTGGGCGCGCGCTTCATTGTCTGCGAACTCGGGCTCAAGGCGCGCGGGCTCGATCCGGCCGATCTGCGCGCGGACGTGCGGGCCGAAATCGCGGGCGTCGCCACCTTGATCGGCGATGCGTCGAAAACAGGAGCGATGGTTTTCATTTGATATGTTGTTGATATTAAAACGAAAATAAATCTCCTTCCGCGTATTCAAAGACGTGTATATTAGAAGAAATATATAAGAAATTCCTCGCCGTCATGGAGGCTTCCCCTATGGCTCAGCAAACCATCGCCGATCTGCTCAAGGTCCGCACCGCCCCGGTCGTCACCTGCCGGCCGGACGACACGGTGCAGCTGGTGATCGATCTGCTCGCCCGTCACAAGATCGGCGCGTTGCCGGTGACCGACGGCGAAGGTCGCATCGCCGGGGTCGTGTCCGAGCGCGACGTCATCCGGGCGCTGGCCGCGAGCCGGAACGACGTGCGCACCCTGAAAGTGAGCGAGCTGATGACCCGCGACGTGGTCACCTGCTCCCGCGCGACCACCGTCAAGGACGCCGCCCGCCTGATGGACAAGCGCCGCATCCGCCACCTGCCGGTGATGGAGGGTTCCCGGGTCGTGGACATGGTGAGTCTCCGCGACGTGGTGTCGTCGCGCCTGAACGAAGCGGAACTCGAAGCCGACGTGCTGCGCGATTACGCGCGTGCGACCGTCGGCGTTTCGACGCACTAACTCTTTCTATTCGTCGGCGCGGGCAAGCTCGCGGAGCTTGGCGCACCAGACTCCCTCTTGTCCGTCGCCGATCGCACGCCCGTCGAGCTCGACCAGCGCGCGCACGCCGAGGCTGTTGACCATCATCGCCTCGTCGGCTTGATAAACGTCCTCGGGCGCGAGCGGGCGTTCGACCGCGCCCAATTCCCGCACCGCCGCCGCGCGCACGATGCCGGGCAGCGCGCCTTCGTCGAGCGACGGCGTCACCAACCAGTTGCCGAGGAAAAGGAACAGATTCGCCGCCGTGCCGTCGGCGATGCGGCCATGGGTGTTGAGCAGCAGGGCCTCGTCGGCGCCGCGCTCTTTCGCTTCCATCCGCGCCAGCACCTGCTCGAGGTAGCTCAAGGATTTCACGCGCGCGAGCACCGAGCCCTCGTCGCGGCGTGCTTTTCGCGCGGTCACGGCGCGGACCGACGTTTCGGGGGGAAGATCTGGGTGGGCCGCGATTACCACCGTCGGTTTCGGTTTTTCGGGCGGCAGCAGCCCGCGCTCGCCCGGCCCGCGCGAAACCGTGAGCCGGGCGACGCCGTCGCGGATGTTGTTCATGCGGATAGTGTCGGAAATCGCGCGGGCCAGCGCGACATCGTCGTAGGGAACCGGAAGGCGCAACGTGCGCGCGCCTTCGTTCAGGCGCGCGAGATGCTGGGCGACGCGCAGCGCTTTGCCCCCGCGCACGGCCAGGGTTTCAAACACGCCGTCGCCGAGCGTGAAGCCGCGGTCGGCTTCCTCGATGCGGATTTGCGCGCGCTCGTCAAAACGGCCGTTGAGCCAGACCTTGCCCCTCATGGCCGCCCGCCGGGCGCGGACTCGCCCGCCAGCGCGGCGAGCAACGGCGCCGCCTTGACCATGGTTTCCTCGTATTCGGCGGCCGGGATCGAGTCGGCGACGATGCCGCCGCCCGCTTGCGCCACCACCTGGCCGTCGGCGATCCACAGCGTGCGGATGACGATCGAGGAATCCATGGCGCCGTCGAAGCCGATCCAGGCGAGCGCGCCGCAATAGGGCCCGCGCCGGGCGGGTTCCAGTTCGTGGATGATCTCGAGCGCGCGAATTTTCGGCGCGCCGGTGACCGAGCCGCCGGGAAACGCGGCGGCGAGCAGATCGAGCGCGCCGAAGCCGGGCGCGAGCCGCCCTTCCACCGCCGACACCAGGTGATGGACCCGGGCGAAGGTTTCGAGGGTAAACAGTTCGGGCACGCGCACGGTGCCGACCGCCGCGACCCGGGAGAGGTCGTTGCGCAGGAGATCGACGATCATCAGGTTTTCGGCGCGGTCCTTTTCGCTCGCCCGCAGTTCGGCCACATAACGCGCGTCTTCCGCCGGGTCGGCGCCGCGGGGGCGGGTGCCCTTGATCGGGCGGGTTTCGATCCGCCCGGACCGGTCGAGCGCGAGAAACCGCTCGGGCGAAGCCGACAGCAGTTGCAGCCCCGGCGCGTTGAAAAAGGCCGCGAACGGCGAAGGCGTCAGGCGGCAGAGACGGCGATAAAGGGTGAACGCGTCGAGCCCGGGCGGCAGGTCGGCGAGAAAGCGGTGCGTGATGTTGGCCTGAAAGATGTCGCCCGCGCGGATGTAATCGACGCAACAGGCGACCATCGCCTCGAAGCGGGCGCGGCCGGTTTCCGCCCGCCAGTTTCCGCGCGCGCTCCAATCCGGCAAGGGCAACGGTTGCGCGGCGCGGATTTTCGCGGCCAGCGCCTCGGCCCGCGCCCGCGCCGGCGGGCGGCCGCCGGGCGCGCCGGGAACGTCGCGCGCGATCGCCCACGCGCTTCGCTGGGCGAGATCGAACGCGGCGACGGTGTCGTAGAGCCCGACCGCGAGGTCGGGCGAGGCGGGCGGCGCGGCGCGCGGCTGGGGCAGGCGTTCGAGGCAACCGCCGAGCTCGTAGCCGAAGAGGCCGAGCGCGCCGCCCTGGAACGGCGGCAAGCCCGGCAGCGCCGGCGCCAGGTCCAAGGGCAGTTTCGCGCGCAACAAGGCGAACGGATCGCTTGCGTCGCCGACGCGCCAGATCATGGTCGCGAACGGATCGACGGCGATGTAGGCGAAGCGTCCGCGCGTCGCGTGTTCCTCGGCCGAATCGAGCAGCGCCGCCCAGGGTTCGCGGGCAAACGGCGCGAACGCCGCGACGGGATCGCGATAGGGAATGGGAACGGTGACGGGGGCAGCGGGGCCGGCGGCAGCCGCCGGAACCGCGGTCACGCTCACGTCTGGTCGGCCAGCACGCGGTCGGGCGGGCGGTGGCCGTCCACGAACGTCTTGATGTTGATCAGCACCTTTTCGCCCATGTCGAGACGGCCCTCGAAGGTGGCCGAGCTCATGTGCGGCAGCAGCACGACGTTTTCCATCTCCAGGAGCTTGGGGTTGACCGCCGGTTCGTTCTCGAACACGTCGAGGCCGGCGCCGGCGATTTCCTTGGCGCGCAAGCCCCGCACCAGGGCGGCTTCGTCGATCACCTCGCCGCGCGAGGTGTTGACGATGTAGACGTGGGGATGGAGCAGCTTGAGCCGCCGCGCCGACAGAAGATGGAACGTCGCGGGCGTATGCGGGCAGTTGATCGAGATGATATCGACCCGGGCCAGCATCTGATCGAGGCTTTCCCAGTAGGTCGCTTCGAGTTCGTTCTCGATTTCCTCCGGCACCCGGCGCCGGTTGTGGTAGTGGATCGCGAGCCCGAAACCGCGCGCGCGGCGCGCCACCGCCTGGCCGATGCGCCCGAGTCCGATGATGCCGAGGCGCTTGCCCCAGATGCGGTGGCCGAGCATCCAGGTCGGCGACCAGCCCTGCCACTTGCCGGCGCGCAGGATCCGCTCGCCCTCGGCGAGCCGGCGCGGCACGGCCAGGATCAACGCCATGGTCATGTCGGCGGTGTCCTCGGTCAGCACGTCGGGGGTGTTGGTGACGGTGATGCCGCGCGAGCGCGCGGCGGCGAGATCGATGTGGTCGACGCCGGTGCCGTAATTGGCGATCAGGCGAAGCTGCGGCCCGGCCTGGGAGAGCACGCCCGCGTCGATGCGGTCGGTGACGGTCGGCACCAGCACGTCGGCGGTCTTGACCGCCTCCATCAACTCCGCCTTGGACAGCGGGCGGTCGGCGTCGTTGAGCTTGACGTTGAACAGCTCCATCAAGCGGGTTTCGATCGCCTCGGGCAGCTTGCGGGTGACGATGACCTTGGTTTTCTTGGTGGGCATCGGCCCTTTTCTCCCCGAGCGCGCGGCGGCTGATTTGCCGCACGCTTCGCTATTCTGGCGCCCCCATCGGGGCGATGCCGGAACCGCCGAGGTATTTTTCGTAGCAATGCCCCGGTCCCTTGGCAAGCGCTCGGACGGCACCGGCCCGGAAAGATTCCGCAACCGCGATGGCGGGGAAAACCCGCTTGCCTTTATAATGCGTTCGCCATGACCGCAGCGCACCCGTCCGCCGTGACGCGAATACTGATATTAACTCTTCTTGTCGTTTTCGCCTGCGCGGGATCGGCGCGGGCGGCGGAGGAAGACCCGGCGGGCGGCGCGGCGTCCGAACAGGGGCGCGGCGGGCCCGAAACCTCGGGCCTCCCGCTGCCGCGTTTCGCCTCCTTGCGCGCGGGCGAGGTTAACGTGCGCACCGGCCCCGGCGTGCAATATCCGATCGACTGGGTGTTCCAGCGTCAGGGATTGCCGGTCGAGGTCATCGCCGAATACCGCACCTGGCGCAAGATCCGCGACTGGCAGGGAACCCAGGGCTGGGTGCACCAGAGCCTGCTCGCCGGCAAGCGGACGGTGATCGTGGTCGGCGGCACGCGCACCTTGGCCGCCAGGCCCGAACCCGACGCGCGCCCCGTCGCGCACCTGGAAGCCGGCGTCGTCGCCAACCTGGTCAGTTGCCCGGAAGGATCGGCCTGGTGCCGGATCGAGGTCGACGGCTTCGACGGCTGGCTCCGGCGCGTCGACTTCTGGGGCGTGCTCAAGGACGAAACGACCGAGGCGAAGCGGAGTCTGAGGCCGGGACGCTAGACGAAATCAATCGAAGTCCTTCGCCAATTCGGCTCGCGTCGCTTCGGACAGAATCGCCATGTGCGCGTAGTTGGGATGGCGGATGGCGAGTACGACTTCGGTTCCCGCTTTGCGGAATTTTTCGATCTGCGTCTTCGTGAACGGAAACGCGAAGAAGTGGACCGACGAGGTCTTGCCGTCCTCGGTGGTCCGTTCGGCGTCGTCGTGCGCGACCCCCTTGACCATCTCGCCCGCGAAGGCGAGCGAAATGGTGTTCTCGATCCCGCCCAGGGTCTTGAGAACGGCGAGGCGGCGGTTCGGATCCTCGATCTCGATCATGAAGGTGGCGGAGAGGTTCGATCCCTTCGGCACCAGCGGATCGTAGGCCGCGATTTCGCCCGGAATCTGCTCCGCGCCGCCCTTTTCCACGAACAGCATTTCGTGGACCTGATGCAGCATGGTGGCGTAGTTCTCGAAATAGAACGTGGCGTCGGGACCGACCGGAACGCGCCGGTCGATCTTGGCGCGCGCCATCAGGCGGCGGCGTTCGGCGCGGACCTCGGCGTAATCCGCCATCGGCATGATGTCGGCGGGCGAAATGGCGTGCGGGTTGGGCGTCATCGGACGAGTCCTTTCAGTCGCCGTAAGCGCGGGCGAGAATTTCGATCGGATGGCGCGCGGTCGCGGCCGGTTTGGAAGCCGCGTCGAGCCGCTCGGCGCCCTGAACGATGTGGTCGCGGGCGAGCGGGCATTCGGAGACCACGAACGCGGCCTTCCGTTCGGCCGCCTGGCGGGCGACCGGGCGGCCGACTTTCAGCGCCACCTCGAAGGTTTCCTTCATCACCCCGAGCGAGCCGCCGTGGCCGGAGCACCGCTCGGCGACGTGGATCTTGGCCTCGGGGATCAGGCGCAGCATCTCGGTCGCCTTCTGGCCCATGTTCTGGGCGCGCGAATGACAGGAGATGTGCAGGAATATTTCGCCGGCGAGCGGCTTCAAGCCGGGCGCGAGCCCGTGGCGGCGGGCGATGTCGACCATGTATTCGCTGGCGTCGAAGGTGGCGTTGGCGAGAGTCTTGACGCCCTCGTCGTCCGGCACGATCAGGGGCCATTCGAACTTGAGCATCAGGGCGCAACTGGGCGTGAGCGCGACCACGTCGTAGCCCTTGGCGATCCACGGCTTGAACGCCGCCGCGATCGACTTGGCCTTCTCGGCGACGCGGGCGATGTCGCCTTGCTCCAATTGCGGCATCCCGCAGCAGCCGGGATAAACGAGTTCGGTTTCGACGCCGTTTTTCGCCAGCACCTCGAGCGCGGCGCGGCCGATGGCGGTGGCGTTGTAGTTGGCGAAGCAGGTGGCGAACACGGCCGCCTTGCGCCCGGCCTTGGCGGCGGGCGCTTCGAGGTTACGCGCGAGATTGAGTCTGGCCGCTTGCGCTTCCAGCGTTTCCGCATCGAACGTCGGGAGATCGGCCTCCGGATGCACGCCGAGGACGGCGGCCATCGCCGGACGGGTGAGCGCGTTGCCGCGCCGGCTCGCCCAGTTGGCGAGGCCGGAGATCGAACAGCCGATCCTGCCGTTGCGGTCGGTTTCGGTGATCTGGCGCGCGCCGAAGGGGACTTGGCCCTTCTTCGCGGCGACTGCGCGATGGCGCAGCATCAGGTGCGGGAAATCGAGATCGAATTCGTGCGGCGGAACGTACGGGCACTTGGTCAAAAAGCACATGTCGCAGAGCGTGCAGGCTTCGACCACCTTGGCGAAATCGGACGATTTGACCGTATCCAATTCCTCGCTCGGCGCGGCGTCGACCAGATCGAAGAGCCGTGGAAACGAATCGCAGAGGTTGAAGCAGCGCCGGCAGCCGTGACAGATGTCGAACACGCGCCGGGTTTCGGCGTCGAGCTTGGCTTCGTCCCAAAAATCGGCCTCGCGCCAGGGGATCGGGCGGCGGACGGGGGCTTCGAGACTGCCTTCGCGCATGGCATGGGTCCTTCGTGCGCCGGCGTCGGTCCCTCCCCCGCCGTTCCGGCTTGAATGTGGCGTCGTGACGGAAAATCCGGCCCGCCTTCGCGTCCGTCCCCGCGTCGAGGGAGCACGAAGGCGGAGCCGAGTGGACTTACTTCAGCGAATCGAGGGCCTTCTGGAAGCGCCCGGCGTGGGACTTCTCGGCCTTGGCCAGGGTTTCGAACCAGTCGGCGATTTCGTCGAAACCTTCCTCGCGCGCGGCTTTCGCCATGCCCGGGTACATGTCGGTGTATTCGTGGGTTTCGCCCGCGATCGCGGCGCGCAGGTTGTCGGCGGTCGGGCCGATCGGCTTGCCGGTGGCGGGATCGCCGACCGCCTCGAGAAATTCGAGATGGCCGTGGGCGTGGCCGGTCTCGCCTTCCGCGGTCGAGCGGAACACGGTCGAGACGTCGTTAAAGCCTTCGACGTCGGCCTTCTGCGCGAAATAGAGGTAGCGGCGGTTGGCCTGCGATTCGCCGGCGAACGCGGCTTTCAGGTTTTCCTCGGTCTTGGTGCCCTTGAGATTTTTCGGCATGGAGACAGTTCCTTTTCCCTGGGGTTGAACGAACGGCGGATCGAATGACGGCCGGCGCGGTGGACGCCCCGGAACGCTTCTTATATGGACGGCGGCTCGGAGGTTGTCAAGCAGATTAAAATTATTCCAAAATAATATGTAATAATATGAAATATATCAATTAATATACTGATTTGACGGCTCGTTTCGGTCCCTATTCCTTCTCTTCCAGGCGCACGATCACGTCGATCCGCTTGACGCGCGCGCCCGCGGGCGGCGCGGGCAGGCGGGCAACGCGCACGTCTTCGGCCGGAATATCCTGCAGCCGGCTCGTGCTTTCATGGAAGAAATGATGGTGGTCGCTGACGTTGGTGTCGAAGTAGGAGCGCTGGCTGTCGACCACGATTTCGCGCATCAATCCGACGGCGGTGAACTGATGGAGCGTGTTGTAGACGGTCGCGAGCGACACGCGGATGCCCGCCGCCTCGGCCTCCTCGTGCAAGGCCTC
>VGZQ01000044.1 GCA_016872535.1 Rhodospirillales bacterium
CATGTTCTGTCGTCTCAAGGACTTCCGGCGGATCGCCACCCGTTACGACAAACGCGCCGACGTCTTCCTCTCCGGCGTGTTCTTGGCCGCCGCCGTAGTATGGTGGGCCAATTGAGTCCGGACCCTAGACCCCTTTCCCGACAACCAATTGTTCGACGGCATCGAAGCCTTCCAGAAAGACCATGCCCTGAAAGTCGACGGCCTCATGCTTGCGGGTGGTCCGACCGAACGCACCCTCAACCGGCTCCTTGCAACCGGCTCCCATCGCTCCGATATTGACGACCATCCGGATACCGGTTCCGGTAGTGGCCTGCCGTCGTGGCTCGATACCCTGGAGGAAGCGTTCAGGGGCGGTCGCGGCGGACGAGGCCGAGGACCTCGCCCCGAGAAGGATTGTGAACGGCTCTATGCGGTCGATTCCGCGATTTGCGGACAAGTGTCGGAAACAAAGGGACCGGCGGCCGGGGGGCGTTGCCGGGCGTCGGCGGCGGAGCGCTACACCGCTTGCCGATACGGACGTCCGATGCCGCCTCTGAACACGGGCGATTGGTGATCGATGAACCCATACCGCGAGACATTGTACGTCAGGGGAGCCGACGGTTCGCTGGAGCCGTTTCCGATCGTCGTCGGCGCTCCGAAGAAGCTGTCCGCGCGGGAATTCGTCTGCCGGGTATCCTGCCCGCCGCTCCGAGCCCCGACCCGAATCCGTTCCTCGGACCCCGAACACGCGTATGCATTGGCCTTCCGCTTCGTGAAGGACATCACGCGGGACTTCGCCCTTCTCGATCGAAACGGCCGCGCCATGGAATGGACGTGCCCGCCCCAGCCCCCGGCGAGGGGCCGACACGCGGGCGGCGGGCGGCGCGTCGCCGCGAACGGACGGCGGGCTAACACGCGGTATCGAAAGACCTTGTTCGCCCGCCGGGCCGACGGCGCGCGCGTCCGTTTCCTGATCGATGTCGGTGCGCCACGGCGGCTGTCCGACGGCCGGCACGAATGCCGCGCGTATTGCTCGGCCCTGAAGAAACCCTTCCATATCCGAGCGGCGACGGCGGCGGAAGCGCGCTTTCTCGCCTTTCGCGCGCTGCGGGAAATCATGGTCGTTTCCGGCCTCCGTTTCACGGGACGCGGAGAAAATGCCGACGAAATTCCGTGCCCGCCCCGGCTTCCGTATTTCGCCGATAACCGACGTTCTCCGGAATCGGCGTTGGCGCCGCCCCGAACGCGCGGATCGACACCCAAGCCGTTCCGCAAAATCTTCCGCGCCAGGGACGTCGACGGCAGGGCATTCCGTTTCGAGGTACGCATCGGGACGCCGACGAAAATATCGGACCTGGAATACGAGTGCCGCGTTTCTTGTCCGCTCCTGAGAACGCCCGCGCGCGTCCGCTTTGTCAATCCCGCGGGCGCCTATGCTCTCGCGTTTCGGACCGTCGAGAATTTGCTTCTCTATGCCGGCGTGCGATTGATTGAGCGCGACGGAACCGCCGTCGGATCACTGCGCGCTTACCCCTTTTCCGCCAGCAAATCGATATCGAGGCGCGCGCAGTCGCCGCGATAGGCCATTTCGGCGACGTAGATGGCCGTGCCGTCGCGGTCGGTGACGACGCAGCGCACCTGGGCGGTGGGCGCGTTCAAGGGCACGCGCAGGTATTCGGCGACCTCCGGGTCGGCGCCGCCGATGGTGACGGTGTTGGAGGCGGCGGCGATCCGTCCGCGCGCTTCGCGCACCAGGATGGGCAGCGCCGTGTGGGCGCGGAAATCTTCCGGCGCGCGGTCGTAGACGGCGCGGTCGAGGTGGACCGAGACCACGGCGAACGGCTCGCCGTCCCGGTACTGGACGCTCCGCAGGTAGCGATACCCGGCGGGCGCGGGGCGGCCCTCGCCGGGGCCGAGGCGCGGTTCGGCCGGCGGATCGGCGACGTGCACGAACTTCGGCACGTTGACGGCGATGATCCGGCAGAGGGAGTCGAGGTCGGTCGCGAGCCGGAGCCAGCGCCGCTCCGGCACCTCGCGCGCGACGAAGGTGCCCTTGCCCTGCTGGCTCCAGACCAGGCCTTCCTTCTGCAGCAGTTCGACCGCGAGGCGCACAGTGACGCGCGCGACCCGGAATTCGCGCTCGAGTCCTTCGAGGGTGGGGAGCCGCTGGCCCGGCGCGTAAGCGCCGTCCTCGATCTTGCGGCGCAGCAGCCCGGCGAGCTGGATATAGAGCGGCACCCGGCTCCGCCCGAAGGCGCGGGAAAGGGAGTCGTTTTTTTTGGATCGCTTTCGCGTTTGTTGGAACGCGCCCCTACCGGGGCGACCGCGCGGGGTGACACGGACTTTTGTTGCGCTCATCTCAGTCTCCTTCCGCGCCGCTGACCGCGCCGCTGACCAGGTTGGCGGCGTAGAGCTGGGCGAGGTCCATGTCGCCCGCGCCCGCCGAAACGAGATCGGCGGCGAGGCGCTCGATCCGCGCGGCCTCGGCGCGGGCCAACTTTTGCGCGTCTTCCACCGTGACCGCGGCGAAGCGCACCGCGTCGCCCGGCTTCAGGCGCCCGGCGCGCGGCAGGTCGGCGCTGCACACGGTCGCAATCTTCGGGTAACCGCCCGAGGTCTGGCGGTCGGCGATCAGCAGCACCGGGCGGCGGTCGCCCGGCACCTGGAGCGTACCCGAGGCAATGCCGTCGGAAAGAATGTCGTGGCCCTTCGCGTGCGGCAGCTCCGCGCCCTCGAAGCGGAGACCCATGCGGTCGGAATTGCGCGCGACCGTGTAGGTGGAGGAACAGAGAATGCCGAGGGCTTCGGGCTTGAACAAATCGTCCTGCGGGCCGGGAACGATTCGGAGCGGGGTCTTGTCTTCCCGCGGCGGATCGGCCAGCGCCGCTTCGCCCCGTTCGGAGGCCTGTGCGCGCTTCAAGGGGAGCGCGTCGCCCGCCTGCAGGGCGCGACCCTTGAAGCCGCCGAATTTTCCGCGCGCGTAGGTGGAAAGGCTGCCGAGCACGGGCGGAAGGTCGAATCCGCCCTCGAACGCCAAGTAGGCGCAGACCGGCCCGCCGGTGCCCTTGACGACGATGCGTTCGCCCTTCTTCGCCGTCACGCTGCGCCACGGCGGAAACGTCCGCGTCGATTCTCCCTCGATCGCGAGGGTACCGCCGAGGGCCGCGAGGGCGACCCGGACACTCGCGCCCTCCACCTCCAGCGACGGGCCCGAAAGCAGGATTTCGAGCCCGGCCTCGTAAGGCGCATTGCCGACGAGGGCATTGGCGAGCCGCAGCATGACGGGATCGAGCGCGCCGGAAACGGGCACGCCTTGCGCTTGGAATCCAAAGCGGCCGCGATCCTGGACCGTGGTGTGGATGCCCGGTTGCTTGACGAGGAGGGCGGTCATGAGGAGCCCCCGCCTTCCCGAGCGTCATTCCCGCGCAAGCGGGAATCCACCTGGACCCCCGCTTTCGCGGGGGTGACGACGATGTTGTCCTCGATCTCCACCGTGCCGCGCCCGGACGTCCACTCGGCGCGGATCGCATCAAACGTCGCGCGGTCGACGGGGCAGAAGCGGACCAGGTCGCCGGGCGCCAGCAGCGCGGGCGGCGATTTTGCCATGTCGCAGAGTTCCACCGGCACCTGCCCGATCAGCCACCAGCCGCCCGGGCTTTCGAGCGGATAGATGCCGGTCTGGCCGATGGCGATGGCGAGCGAGCGCGCCGGCACCTTGACGCGCGGCGTCTTGCGGCGCGGCAGGTTGAGCGGGTCCGGCACGTCGCCCATGTAGGCGAAGCCGGGCAGGAAGCCGAGCATGTAGACGTGGTAGTCGACCGAGGCGTGGAGGCGCGCGGCGTCCTCGCGCGAAAGCCCGGCGATCTGGGCGGCCTCGGCGAGGTCGGGGCCGAATTCCTCGTCGTAGCAGGCGGGCATGTGGACGCGGCGCACCTTGCGGTGGCGGGCCGCGCCCGCGCCGATCAGGGCGCGCACCTTGACGACGGCGGCGGCGAAATCGAGAATGAGCGGGTCGTAAAAGACCAGCAGCGAGCGGAACGACGGCACCGTTTCGGCGACGCCGGGAATGGCGGCGGCGGCGATGGCGTCGGCCAGGTCGTAGACCTTCTCGCTGACGGCGCGGTCGATGCGATCGCCGAATTCCACCACCAGGGCGGCGTCGCCCTGGGGCCGGAACCTCGGGTAGTCCTTCCCGGTTGCGCTTTCGGCTTTGGGCACGGTTCCAAACCCCGTTGACCGCAAACGATAAAGAGACGATGTTGTTCTATACTTGATAAAAGTTTTCCGGGCAATTATCCTGTGCATCCCCGGCAAGGAATTTTCACATGGCCCCCGCGATCAACCTCAACGCCGACATGGGCGAAGGCTTCGGCGCCTACGACATCGGCAACGACGACCTGCTGCTCTCCATCGTCAATTCCGCCAACATCGCCTGCGGCTTCCACGCCGGCGATCCGACCGTGATGCACGGCCTGGTCCTCGACGCGAAAAAGCACGGCGTCAGCATCGGCGCCCACCCCGGCTTCAACGACCTGTGGGGCTTCGGGCGGCGGCGCATCGACATGAAGCCGGCCGACCTCGAATACATGGTCGCCTACCAGGTCGGCGCGCTGCAGGGGATCGCCCACTACGCCGGGACCAAAGTCACCCACGTCAAGCCGCACGGCGCGCTCTACAACATGGCCTCCGAGAACGAGGACTACGCGCTCGCCATCGGCCGCGGCATCAAGACGGTCGATCCCTCGCTCATCTACGTGCTGCTGTCGGGCTCGGTGATGGAAAAAGCCGCCGAAAAAGTCGGCCTCAAGTACGCGCGCGAGGGCTTCGTCGACCGCACCTACGAGGACGACGGCAACCTGACCTCGCGCAAGATCGAGGGCTCGGTGATCCGCGATCCGAAGGTGGCGGCCGAGCGTGTGGTGCGCATGGTGCTCGACGGCGAAGTCACCGCGCGCTCGGGCAAGAAGATCAAGCGCCGCATCGATTCGCTCTGCATCCACGGCGACGAGCCGACCTCGGCGGCCGTGGGCAAGGCGGCGCGCGACGCCCTGGTCGCCGCCGGGGTCCGCGTCCTGCCGCTACCCGAGATGCCGCTTGGCTGAGAAATCCATTATCGCCGTGATCGGCGGCACCGGGGCGCTCGGCTCCGGGCTCGCCAAGCGCCTCGCGCGCGCCGGCCACCCGGTCGTTATCGGCTCGCGCGATCCGGCCAAGGCGGAAGCCGCCGCCCGCGACATTCCGGGCGCGCGCGGCGCGGGCCAGGCCGACGCGGCGCGCCAGGCCGCCATCGTCATCCTCGCCGTGCCGTTCGCGAGCCAGGCCGACACGCTTGCCGCCGTTTCGCCCCATTGCGCGGGCAAGCTCGTCATCGACACCACCGTGCCGCTGGTGCCGCCCAAGGTCGGCACCGTGCAGCTGCCGCCGGAAGGCTCGGCCGCGCTCAAGACCAGGAAACTCATCGACGCGGGCGCGCGGGTGGCGAGCGCGTTTCACAACGTCTCCGCCGCCAAGCTCCAGGCCGAGGGCGAGATCGCCTGCGACGTGCTGGTGTTCGGCGACGACGCGGCGGTGCGCGACGAAGCGATCGCGGTGGTGAAGGCGGCGGGCCTGCGCGCCTTTCACGGCGGGCCGCTCGCCAATTCGGCCGCGGCCGAGGCGCTGACCTCGGTGCTGATCACCGTCAACCGACTCTACAAGGTGGACGGCGCCGGCATCCGGCTGGTCGGCCAGAAAGCGGACGGAACCGCATTGTAACGGGAGGCTGTCGGCGTGGCCGTCACCCTGATCGCCCTTCCCGGCCTGCCCAGGGTGCGCGCGGGCGACGACCTGGCCCTCCTGATCGGGGCCGCATGCGCGCGGGAAAACGTGCGCCTCGCCGACGGCGACGTGGTCGCCATCGCGCAGAAAATCGTCTCCAAGGCGGAAGGGCGGACGGTCGATCTCAAAACCGTGACGCCGTCCCCCCGCGCGCGCGAGATCGCGGCCCGGGTCGGCAAGGACGCGCGCCTGGTGGAAGTCATCCTTTCCGAATCGCGGCGGGTGGTGCGCGAAGCGCCCAACGTGCTGATCGTCGAGCACCGGCTCGGCTTCGTCATGGCCAATGCGGGCGTGGATCAATCCAATGTGGGGCAATCGAACGTGGAAGGCGAGGACATGGCATTGCTGCTGCCCGGCGATCCGGACGAATCCGCGCGGCAGCTGAAAACCGATTTGGCGGCGCGCGCGGGCGCGAAGCTCGGCGTCGTCGTCACCGACAGCTTCGGCCGTCCCTGGCGCAACGGCGTGATCGGCGTCGCCCTCGGCGCCGCCGGCATCCCGGCGCTGCTCGACAAGCGCGGCACGCCCGACTTGTTCGGCAGACCCTTGCGGGTGACCGAAATCGCGCTCGCCGACGAAATCGCGGCCGCCGCGTCGCTGTTGATGGGCGCGGCGGACGAAGGAATCCCGGTGGTGATCCTGCGCGGGCTCGCGCTCGCCGGCCCGGAGAAACCGGCGCGCGCGCTGATCCGCGATCCGGCCCTCGATCTGTTCCGCTGACCTCATGACCCCGCCCCTTCCTTCAGGACGCGTGTTGCTTCTTTCCGGTGGCGTCGGCGGCGCGCGCTTGGCGCGCGGGCTCGCCCAGGCACTTCCCGATCCGGCGCTGCTTTCGGTTGCCGTCAACACCGCCGACGATTTCATGCACCTCGGGCTCGCCATCTGCCCCGACCTTGACACGGTGCTTTACACCTTGGCCGGCCTCGAGAACGCGGAGCAAGGCTGGGGGCGCTCGGACGAAACCTGGTCGTTCATGGCGGCGCTGGCGAAGCTTGGCGGCGAAACCTGGTTCAGGCTCGGCGACAAGGATTTGGCGCTGCACGTCTTCCGCACCCGCGCGCTGGCCGAGGGGCGGACGCTGTCGACGATCACGGCGGAGGCCGCCCGCATCTTCGAGATCGCGTCCGAAATCCTGCCCATGACCGACGACCGGGTGGCGACCGTGGTCGAAACCGACACGGGTACGCTTTCCTTTCAGGACTATTTCGTGCGCCGGCATTGCGAACCGCGGGTCAAGGGTTTCCGCTTCATCGGCGCCGACGCCGCCCGGCCGCTGCCGCGATTGATGGCGCTTCTCGCCGATCCGAGCCTGCGCGCGGTGGTGATCGGGCCGTCGAATCCGTTCGTCAGCGTCGCGCCGATTTTGGCATTGCCGGGTGTGAGCAAAGCGATTCAAGCTTGCACGGCTCCCGTGATCGCCGTGTCGCCCCTGGTCGGGGGGCACGCGGTCAAGGGGCCGGCGGCCAAGATGATCGCCGAGATGGGCGGCGCGCCGGGCATTGCCTGGATCGCCGAGCATTACGCCGGGCTGATCGACGGCCTGGTGATCGACGAGGCCGACCGGGACGCCGCCCGGGCGATCCGCGGCCCTCGGGTGCGAATCGCCAAAACGGTGATGCGGAGCGACGCCGATCGCGCCACACTGGCGGGCGACGTGCTCGCCTTCGCCGAGGAGATCCGCGCGTGACGCCCGCCCCCATGTTCGCCCTGGTTCCGGTTCGCGCGCTGACGGACGCCAAGCGGCGCCTTTCACCCCTGCTCGACGCCGGGGAACGCGCGGCGCTCGCGCGGGCGATGCTGGAAGACGTGATCGAATGTCTGTCGCGCGCGCCGTCGGTCGAGGGAATCGCGGTCATCACCGACGACGCCGACGCGGCGCGGGTGGCCTCCGATTTCGGGGCGCTCGCGCTGCCCGACACACCGGAAGGGGGACTCAACGCCAGCCTGGAGGCGGCCGCGGCCTGGGCGCGCGGGTCGCATGCCGAACGCGCCCTTCTCGTCCTGCCCGCCGACGTGCCGGGCGCCATGCCCGACGACATCGCCGCGTTGGCGGCCGAAAACGCCCATGTCGTGCTCGCGCCCGCCCGCGACGGCGGCACCAACGCGCTCCGGCTGCGCCCGGACGCGAAAATACCGTTCGCGTTCGGGCTCGGAAGCTGCGCCCGCCACGCCGCAAACGCCCGCGCCGCCGGATTGTCGGTCGTCGTCGTCGAGCGGCCCGGCCTCGCCCTCGACCTCGACCGGCCCGAGGACGTCGCCCTTTACCTCGCCCGCGCCGGCACCTCGCGCACCCTTGGACTCCTGCACCGGCTCGGCGTCGCGCGCAGACTCAAGGAGAAGGCCACGCCATGAGCGAACTTCTCCAGCGCGCCGCCGAGGGCGCCCGGCTCGCTGACGGCGAGATCGCCGCACTCGCCCATATCAACACCGCCTCGTTGCTCGCAGCCGCGCGCGCGCGCCGTGACCTCGGCCACGGCAGCCTCGTCACCTATTCGCCCAAGGTGTTCATCCCGCTCACCAAGCTTTGCCGCGACGTTTGCGCCTATTGCACCTTCGCGCGCTCCCCGCGCGAAGTCCCGCCCTACCTGACGCCTGACGAAGTTCTGGCGATCGCAAAAGCGGGCGTGTCGGCCGGCTGCCGCGAGGCGCTGTTCACGCTCGGCGACAAGCCGGAAGCGCGCTGGGACGCAGCGCGCGATGCGCTTGAGGCGCTCGGGTATCCGAGCACGCTCGCCTACCTCGCCGCCATGGCTAGGCTCGTCCGCGACGAAACCGGACTGTTGCCGCACCTCAATCCCGGCGTCATGAGCGAGAACGATTGCCGGAACCTGAAGCCCGTTTCCGCGTCCATGGGCGTGATGATGGAAAGCCTCGCCGAGCGCCTCGCCGCCAAAGGTGGCCCGCATTTCGGCTCGCCCGACAAGGTGCCGGCCGCGCGGCTCGCGACTCTGGAGGCGGCGGGGCGGGCGCGTGTGCCGTTCACCACCGGGATTCTGGTCGGCATCGGCGAGACCGAAGCCGAGCGGATCGAGACCCTGCTCGCCATCCGCCGCGTCCACGAGTCCTTCGGCCATGTCCAGGAGATCATCATCCAGAATTTCCGCGCCAAGCCGGGCACCCGCATGGCCGATACGCCCCACGCCGACGGCGATGCGCACCTGCGCGCGATCGCGTTGAGCCGTCTCATTTTCGATGCGTCCATGAGCGTGCAGGCGCCGCCGAACCTGAGCCCAGGCGTGCTCGAAGACCTGATCGCGGCCGGAATCGACGACTGGGGCGGCGTGTCGCCGGTAACCCCCGACCACGTCAACCCGGAAGCGCCGTGGCCGGAAGTGCGCGAATTGGAAGCGCGCACGGCCGCTGCCGGCAAGACTTTGGCCGCGCGCCTCGCCGTCCGGCCCGCGTTTCAGCGCGCGGAGGACGATTGGCTCGATCCGGCCATGCGTCCGGCGGTGCTGCGCCTCGCCGATGCCGATGGGCTCGCGAGCGGGGACTGGATCGCGGGCCAAACGCGCGTGCCGCCGTCACTATCCGCTCCCGGATTGGGACCCTCGGGCTTGGCCGCCGTCACCGCGCGGGCGCGCGACGGCAAGCTTCTCGCCGAAACCGAAATTCGCGCGCTGTTCGCCGCGCGCGGGGCCGATTTCGCCTTCGTGCGGCGCCAAGCCGACATGCTTCGGCGCGAAGCGGCGGGCGACGCCGTCAGCTACGTGGTCAACCGCAACATCAACTACACCAACATCTGTTCTTACCGCTGCGCGTTCTGCGCCTTTTCCAAGGGGCGCGGCAAGGACGCCGCGCGCGATCCCGCATACCTCCTGCCCGCGTCCGAGATCGCGGCGCGGACGGCGGAAGCCTGGGCGCGCGGCGCGACCGAGGTTTGCCTGCAAGGCGGCATTCATCCCGATTACGACGGCCATACCTATTTCGCCATCCTCGCCGCCGCCAAGCGGGCGGCACCCGCGATCCATGTGCACGCCTTTTCGCCGCTCGAAATCCATCACGGCGCCGAGACTCTCGGTCTTTCTGCCGCCGAGTTCCTGGCCGAATTGAAGCGCGCGGGGCTCGGGTCGCTGCCCGGCACCGCGGCCGAAATCCTCGACGACGAGGTGCGTGCGACCCTTTGCCCCGACAAAATCCGTAGCGGGCGCTGGCTCGAGATCGTCGCGGCGGCGCACGCCGTCGGACTGAAAACCACCGCCACCATCATGTTCGGCCACGTCGACGCGCCCGAGCACTGGGCGCGTCATCTGCTCCGCATCCGCGACCTGCAACGCGAAACCGGCGGCTTCACCGAGTTCGTGCCGCTGCCGTTCGTGCCGATGGAAGCGCCGATCTTCCGCCAAGGCCGCGCCCGCCGGGGGCCCAGTTTCCGCGAGGCGGTGCTGATGCATGCGGTCGCGCGGCTCGCGCTTCATCCCTGGATCGGCAACATCCAGACCTCGTGGGTCAAGATGGGGCCCGAGGGCGCAGCCGTCGCGCTTGAGTCGGGCGCCAACGATCTGGGCGGAATATTGATGAACGAAAACATCACCCGCGCGGCGGGCGCGGTCTTCGGCCAGGAAATGCCGCCCGAAGCCATGGACGCCCTGATCCGGCGCATGGGCCGTGCGCCTCGCCAACGCACGACCCTTTACGGCACGCCGACGGCGGAGCGTACCGTACAAGCGGCCGAATAACGGAACCCGATGGATACCATCGACACGGCGGTGATCGGCGCGGGCGTGATCGGGCTCGCGGTCGCCCGGCACCTCGCCCAAGAAGGACGCGAGGTGGTGGTGCTGGAAGCCGCCGACGCCATCGGCACCGTGACCAGTTCGCGCAATTCCGAGGTCATTCACGCCGGCATTTATTATGCCAAGGATTCGCTTCGCGCGCGCCTCTGCGTTCCGGGCAAGCGGGCGCTCTATCGCTACTGCGCCGAACACGGCGTCGGCCATCGCCGTACCGGCAAGCTCCTGGTCGCGGTCGAGGAAGCGGAAGTCGCCGGGCTGGACGCGATCCGCGCCAGGGCCGCCGCCAACGGCGTCGGGGATTTGAAACGGCTGGAGGCGGCCGAGGCGCGCGCGCTCGAACCGCAGCTCCGCTGCCGGGCGGCGCTCTTTTCGCCCTCCTCCGGCATCGTCGACAGCCACGGACTGATGCTCGCGCTGCAGGGCGACGCCGAAACGCGCGGCGCGATGGTCGCATTCAACAGCCCGGTCACGGGCGGCGAAGCGCGCGGGGACGGCATCGACCTCGAGGTCGGCGGCGCGACGTCGGTCCGGGTGCTGGCCCGCACGGTCGTCAATTGCGCCGGGCTCGGCGCGCAGGCAATCGCGCAGTCCATCCGCGGCGCGCGCGCGGACGCGATCCCGCCGCTCCATTGCGGCAAGGGTAGCTATTTCACCCTCGCGGGCCGCTCGCCCTTCCGGCACCTGATTTACCCGGTACCGGGGACCTCCGGCTGGCTCGGGGTACATGTCACCCTCGACCTCGCCGGGCGCGCCCGTTTCGGACCCGATCTCGAATGGGTCGCGGAGCCGAACTACGATGTCGATCCCGCCCGCGCCGACAAATATTACCCGGCCATCCGGCGCTATTGGCCGGGGCTTCCCGACGGGGCGTTGCAGCCGGGTTACGCCGGTGTACGCCCGAAGCTGGCTCCGGCCGGCCAGCCCGAGCGAGACTGGGTGATCGCGGGGCCCGAGACCACCGGCGTTCCCGGCCTGATCAACCTGTTCGGAATCGATTCGCCGGGGCTGACCGCGTGCCTCGCCATCGCGGACGCGGTCGGGCGCAAGCTCGATCTGCCGCCCGATCCATTGCTTGGCCTTTCGTAAACGCCCCCTTCCGTCGCATCGGCTTTCGGCCTACTATATCTGGTGTCGCCCTTAGGGGAAGGACGCGAGAATTATGATTCGCCCTATAGCCACGATAATCGCCGCCGGATCGTTGCTCTGGTCCGGGGGCGCGGACGCCAACCCGCTCGAAAAGGAACTCGCCTCGATCCTGGTCGATCACCCGCAGATCCAGGGCGCGATCAAGAACATCGAAGCCGCCCGCTACGGCATCGAGCGCGCGCGCGGACCGATGTTCCCGCGGATCACCGTCACCGGCGACACCGGCCCGGAAGTCGTCGATTCGCCCACCACGCGCGCGAGCGAATCCGGCAGCGACGTCGCCCGCACCCACATCATCGGCGGCGTGACG
This sequence comes from Rhodospirillales bacterium, assembly GCA_016872535.1. Lineage (NCBI taxonomy): Bacteria > Pseudomonadati > Pseudomonadota > Alphaproteobacteria > Rhodospirillales > Rhodospirillales bacterium. The sequence continues at coordinate 11,989 of VGZQ01000044.1, forward strand.
GTGACCCAGAACGTGTTCAACGGATTTCTCACCACCACCCAGCTGCGCACCGCCGCGATCAACAAGGCGCTGACCGAGGTGACGCTGCGCGGCACGACCCAACAGGTGCTGTTCGAGGCAATCCAGGCCTACGTCGACGTGCTCAAGCAGAAGCGCCTGATCGAAATCGCGCGCGAGACCGAAGCAACCATCCAGCAGCAGCTGGAACTGGAGGACGAACGCGTGCAGCGCGGCACCGGCATCACCGTCGACGTCCTGCAGGCCAAGTCGCGGTTGCAGATCGCCAAGGAAAAGCGGGTCAACTTCGAGGGCGCGCTACAAGACGCGATTTCCAAGTACACCCAGGCTTTCAACCGCCCGCCGCCGATCGAGACCATGACCGATCCGCGCGTGCCGGCGGAAATCGTGCCGAGCAGCCTGGAACAGGCGATCGAAATCGCCACTTCGGAAAACCCGTCGCTCGCCAACAGCGGCAACAACGTCGAGCTGGCCCGCGAAAAGCGCTCCCTGATCGCCGCCGAGCTTTATCCGGTGGTCGACATCGTCGGCAAGAGCAACTACGAGCACAACCGCAACACCACGCTGGGTACCCGGCGCGATTATTCGCTGGTACTGCAGGCGACGTGGGATTTGTTCAGTGGCTTCGCCACCCGTTCCGGCCAGGCGCAAACCGCCTACGAATACGCCGCCGTCCGCGATGCCCATCGCCACGCCGTCAACAAGGTGATGGAACAGACCCGCATCGCCTGGCAGGCGGTGCTGACCGCGCGCGAACGCCTGGAACTCCTCGAAAATGCGGTCAACATCGCCTCCGAAGTGTTCGATTCCCGGCGCGCACTGCGCGAGGCGGGGCGCGAAACGGTGATCAGCGTTCTCGACGCCGAAAACGAGGTCAACAACGCCCAGATCAACCTCACCGGCGCGACCTACGAAGAACGGGTCGCCGTGTTCCAGCTGCTGCTGGCGATGGGGCGGCTCAACGCCACCTTCCTCAACATCGCCGTCGAATAGGCGCGGAACACTCTCGTCCTGAGCCTGTCGAAAGACGAGGCCGAAGAGTGCCCTCATGCTTCGACAAGCTCAGCATGAGGGCGTTTCTTAAGCGGTGAAGGCGGATTTGAAAATCTCGGCTTCCCACGCCCGGCGCTTGGCGAGGTTGCCCGCGCCCGGGACCGGATCGCCCGACGGTTTCATGTCGATGGCCGCCTCGGCGCCAGCGCCGGCGCCGGCGGTCAACGTGAAATCGGTTTCGATGGCGAGCGCCCGGTCGGGCGCCGCCAACGGATAGCAGGCGACCCGCACGCGGACCTCCGGGTCGGCGCCCCGCGCCAGGCCGAGGGCGCGGACGATGGCGCGGGCGGCGAGCCGGCCCGTATCCCAGGCCGCACCGCCGTTCTTGCCGAACGGGTTGCGCGCCGCGTCGCCGACCGCATAAAGGGTATCGACCTTGCGGCTTCGTTGGGTCAGCGGATCGACATCGACGAAGGCGTCCCCTGCCATCGCCAGGCCCAGTTCCGTGATCGCGCCCCAGGCCCGGTTGGGCGGAATCAACGATAGAAGATCGTAGGCGAATTCGTCGCCGTCGGCGGTCAGCACCTTGCGCGCGGCCGCGTCTACCCGCTGGATGCGCGCCTGCGGCACGTATTCGATCCGACCGGCGAAGGCGTCGATCGCCGCCTGGAAACCGGCCGCGACCGAGGCGGGCTGCGGGGTCGGCCAGGAGTCGATCAGCACGATCCGGCCGTCGCCCCTCTTTTGCAGGTGCCCGGCCAGCAGCAGGGCGAATTCGTAAGGCGCCGGCGGGCACTTGAGCGCGCCGACCGGCACGCCGATGACCGCCGTGCCGCCGGAAAGATTCTCGATCCGCCGCCGCAATTCGGGCAGATGGGCGCGATTCCACGGCGTCAGGTTGTCCTTCGCCGCGACGAGCCCTTCCACCGCCTCGGGCGCGAGGCGGACGCCGGTCGCCAGCACCACGGCCGTGTATTCGAAGGTTCCGGCGGTGGTGACAACCGTCCTACGCGCCGGATCGATGGCCTGGGCCTCGGCCTTGATCACGCGCGTGCCGAGCTTCGCGAGCCCGGCGTATGAACGGCCCGCGGCATCGACCGGGCGCAGGCCGAACGCCACTTCCAGCGCCGACGAACCCGGCAGGAACGTTTCATTCGGCTCGATCAGGATCGTTTCGATTGCGGGGGCGAGCCGGCGCAATTCGGCCGCCGTCGCCGCGCCTCCGAATCCGCCGCCGACGATCACCACGCGCGGACCCTTCGGCCGATCGACCGGCGCCTGCGCCCATAAGGCGGGCGCCGGCAACGCGCCGCCGAGGGCAAGCGCGCCGAGACCGCGGACCACGCGGCGGCGGCTCAAGGATACGCGAAGAACCGTCATCGCTCAGACGACCTTGACGCGCGACACGGGGGCGATCTTGACCCGCTTCACCGAGCGCAGGTAATTGGCGACCACGTCGTAGGCGGGAGGTCCATCCACGTCGTTGACGCTGGCCCATCCGGTCGCCTTGTACTTCTTGTTCAGGTCCATCGGCTTGCCGCCGACGGTGAGGTCGGCGATGCGCTGGCCGATCTTCTTTTTCGGATCGATGGTATAGCCGACGCCGCCGACGCGCACCATGTCGCCGCCCTGGCGGTAATAGGGGTCGTCGTTGAACAGGTTATCGGCGACATCTTCCATGATCGTCTTGATCTCCGCTCCGGTCAGCTCGCGTGTCCAGGTGTTGGGATAACTCAGCGCGGTGTGGGTGAAAGCGTCCTCGTAGGTGATCGGCTGGCCGGGTACCAGCGAAACACCCCAGCGGAAGCCAGGCGAGAAGGCGACCTCGGCGTCGTAGTGCTTGAGCAGCGCGTCCAGCACCACTTCGTCGAAGGTGCCGTTGAAGTTGCCGCGCCGGTAGAGAACGCTCTCGGAAACCGCCAGCACTTCGGAGAGCTTCTTTTCGTGCGGCGCGCGGATTTTTTGGATCAATGCGGCCATATCGGGGTCGGCCGGAATATGGCTGGCGAGCACCGGGATCAACTTGAAGCGATGGGCTTGGATTTTCTTGTCGCGCACGTCGAGATCGAGCCGGCTGAGATACTTGCTGTGCGCGCCCGATTGCAGCACCAGGGTCTTGCCGACCTGGAGCGCGCGCGGGATCGCGTCGTGGGTGTGGCCGCCGAGAATGACATCGAGGCCCTTGACCCGGCTAGCGAGTTTGATGTCGACCGAAAAGCCGTTGTGGCTGAGCAGCACAACCAGATCGACCTTCTTCTCGTCACGCAGTTCGTCGATGTAGCGCTGGAGCTGCTCTTCCTGGATGCCGAAGGTGAGATCGGGCACGAATTTGCGCGGGTGCGAGATCGGCGTGTAGGGGAACGCCTGGCCGATGACCCCGACCGCGACGCCGCCGACCTGGCGGATCGCGTAAGGCTTGAAGACCGGTTCCTTCCAGATCACGTCCTGGACGTTGTGGGCGAGGAACTCGCCTTTGAACAGGCCGCGTTTTTCCAAGTCGCCGAAGTATTCCTTGACCTTGTCGATGCCGAAGGTGAATTCCCAATGGGGCGAGAAGAGATCGACGTCGAGCAGATTGATCGCGTCGACCATGTCGCGACCTTCGCTCCAGGTGCTGGTGGCCGAGCCCTGCAGGGTGTCGCCGCCGTCGCAGAAGAGAACCTTGCCGGGACGCTCGGCGCGGATGCGCTTGACCAGCGTGGCGATATGGGCGTAGCCGCCCATCTTGCCGTAGCGCCGCGCCAATTCCGCAAAATCGATATGGGTGAAGGCGTGCGCGTCGAGGGAACCCTTGGCAAAACCGTAGTATTTAAGGGCCGCCTCGCCGGTGACGAAGGGCGGCTTTCCCGCTTCGTCGCCGACCGGAAGCAGGGTGTCCGGTTCGCGGTAGTGGACCGGCAGCAGGGTCGCGTGGCTATCGGTCATGTGCAGCAACGTGACGTTGCCGAGCGATTCGAAGTCGAGCAGCCGCTCCGGGCTGATCGCCTGGGCCAGGGTTGCGCGCGGCATCAGACCGGAACTCGCGGCGATCGCCGCCAGGGCCATGAAATCTCGGCGCGTTACTTCCATCGTTTCCCACTCCCGAAAAAACGGTTCACGCTGTTGTGATCTCTTGCGTCTCTCGCGCGACCGCCGCCCCCTCGCGGGGGCGGCGGCGTTGAACGTCACCCCGGAACCGGGCTTAGTGCCGGATGCCGGGCGCGGTCAGCGGTTTGCCCTGGCCGAAGGAGGACAGGTAGAACTCCAGCTCCGCGTACTCGACCGAATCGGCGGCGAGGTAGTTCATGCCGAGCGGCGTCATGCACCACTGGAAGCGCTTGCGCGGATCCCACACCTTGGTGAAGTTGGTACGCCAGAGCGGGAAGTGGTTCATCATTCCCGATTCCAGCGTCGCCAGCAGACGGCCGCCCAGGAACTTGTTGCCGCCCTTGCCCGGCTCCTCCAAATGGCAGTCGGCGCAGGCATGGTTGCGCTGGCCGGAGCGCTTGTTGAAGGTCGCCTCGCCGCGCTTCAACGCCGCGCGGGATTCAAGGCTGGTCAAGTCGAGATTGAGCGGCATGCCGTTCGATTGCAGCTTCACCAGCATGCTCATGTTGAGATTGATGTCGCTTTGGGAGGGCATGTCGATGCCGGTAGTGGCGGGGCTGTGCGATTGGAGGAAGTCCTCCATCGCCATTATCCGCCGGTATTCCCCGACATATCGGGGATAGCGCGTCGCCACACCCTTCATCGCCTTTTCGACGCCGCCCTGGTGGCAATCGGCGCACGCCTTGCCTTTCGGGCCTTTCCTGGCCCAGTCCTTTTCCGCCGATTCGGCGGCGAGCAGCGCCGGGTTGTTGGTGGGATCGAGCGGATCGCCGAAGCCCACCGGCTTGGCCCGGGTGTTGGGGTCGCGCTGCGGATCTTTTTCCGGCGGCAGGTCGCCCTTCTGGGTCTTGAGGAATTCGACCACGTGGACGATCTGCTGCGGCGTGAGAATCCCGGCCGAGCCCCACGGCGGCATGATCGATTCGGGATACACCGCCCGAATGTCGTAGATCATCTGATAGAGCTCGTCGTCGGAATAACCGGCGTCGCCGAGCTTCTGATGGTCGGGGCCGATATTGCCCGCGGGCCATACGTCGTCGCCGCGAATGAGATGGCAACCGGTGCAGGGGCCGAGCCCCCGGTTCATGTAAATCTTCCGGCCTTCGGCGGCATTGCCTTTCAAGTCCTTGGGCATGGCGACTTTCCGGATCGCCGGTTCAGGACGATGATCGTCGTAAGCCTGGGTGCGGAATTGGCTGAAGTCCGGCCTTACGCCGGAAAACGGTCCTTCCTTGTAGCGGACGTGCTGGGGCTTGCCGTCCTTGATCTCGACCTTGCCTTGGGCCTCCGGCAGCGCCTTCGATTCCCACTTGACCGGCGGATACAGCACGTCCGCGCACGACGCCAAGCCGAAGGCGCCGGCGACGAAGACGCCGGCAATGACAAAACGCTTCGTATTCGGAATCATAATGAGCCTCCCTTGATTGTGTTTCTTGGCGGGGCCGTTGTCCGGCCCTCGTTATTTGACGACGTCAACGAAGCGGCGATCAGCCGCCGAACTTGATATCGACCGAGCCGACGTGTTTCTGGCCGGTGGTGTCCTCGAACGCGATTTCGAGCTTGCCCGGCTTGTCCGCCTTCATCTTGAACGCCAGCACCGGATTGGCGCTGATCGACTGCGTCAATTGCGCGTTCATCAGCTCTTGGCCGTCAAACGTGACGCGCGCGGTGTGGATGAAGTTATAGACCTTGTCCACCGTCTTGCCGTCCGCGCCGCGCTGGATGATTTCCATCGGATGCGGCACCAAGGCGCGAACCGTAATGATCTCTCCCTGCTTGATGGTTTTCGGGACGCGAATGCGAACTTCCGCCATGATTGTTACTCCCACCTGAAAGTTTCACCGTGTGCGGCGGGAGCGTTGCCGCTCCCGCCCGTGTTCAGCCGAAACGAATTCGGAATTCAGCCGCCGCAGCCGCCGACGGTCACCTTGATCTCGTTCTTCACTTCGAAGAGCGAGCCGTCGCTCATTTCCGCGATCGCGCGGAATTGCGTGGTTTCGCCGAGACGGACGTTGGTTTCGACCGTCGGACGGCCCAATGCGGGCGAAAAATTGAACTTGGCGGACATCGGCCGGCGGTTCTTATCGGCGATGAAGTAGACCGCCTTGACGTACTTTTGCGAGGTCGGATCGACGTTGATCTCGAGCTTGACCGGCACCAGCGAACCGTTCTCGGCGATCAGCTGGGTGTCGAGCTTCATCAGCGACGCCCCGTCCTGAATCTTGCGGTCGCCGAACAGCCGCTTGAGGGTGGCGTCGATCTTTTCTTCCGGCTCGGGCTTGCCGACCGCGGACGCGGCCGGAAACGGCAGGGCGAGGCCGGCGCCGAACAGGCCCGCGACCGCGGCCACGCCGGCGAGACGCGACGCCAGCCCGAGGACCGAGCGGCGGCGAAGGGCAAAGTGGAATGGATGCATGTGTGTTCTCCCGAAACTTGATACGATGAGGGCCGAGCGTTGGCGTTTGTCTTGGCGACGTGCGATGGCTCGGTCCATAGACCGCGCCAAAGGCCGCATTGAAAGTACTCCCTTACTACAATCGAATATTAGGAGTCTATTATTTCTTATATTGCATCGCACTATCACCGGAAAAAGTAGTTTATTGATAGTGTAGGATTATCGAAACTATAGATATATTAGATAATTCTAATTTTTCTTTTCTCCGCCTTCCCGCCGCGCTGCGGATTTTTCGACGATATAACGCTGGAAGTCCTGGTGGGCGTAGCGCTTTTCGTGGACGTACTCGAACATGCTGATGAAGTGGAACGGACGGAAATAGCCGGGCATGCGCGCCACCTCGGCGTCCGCGCCCTTCTTGCCTTTGATCTCGTCCACTGTTTCGGGGAAAAACTGCAGAGTGGGCGTGAAATTGATCCGGTATTTGCGCGCGAAGTCCTTCTCGCGCAGCTTTTCGCCGTCGAAGTCCGTTACCTCGCGGTCGCCCCATAGATTGAGCTGGATGACGGCGAAGCGCTCCTTGATGTAGGCGGCGGTCTTGGCGTCGGCGAGATTGATCCGGTGCAGATCAAAGCAGTAGGGGCAGCCGCGCTGTTCCCAGAGTAAGACCAATCGCTTCTTCTTGGCCGTGGCCTCGGCGAGGTCCTCCGCCAGTTCGAGAAACGACTGGACAAACCAGTCCTGCTTGTAGAGCCCGTCGTCGCCCATCGCCGGCTCGGCCGCAACGGCCGCGCGCCATGGGCAAGCGGCAAGAAGCGGAAAAGCCAACAGGCTGCGCCGGGAAACGCCAATGATCGGGCCGCGGGTTGAATCCATTTTCGTCGTCCCCCGGGCGGCAGCATCGCAGCAAGGGTCCCTCCGCTCAAGCCCGTCATCGCACGCGCCGATGGACGCCAGGACTGCTACAATACCTTCTCCGAGATCGACCCGCCCGCCATGCTTCGCCTGCTCGAATCCCTCTCCCGGCCCGGCCCGGCCGCGTTTCTCGCCCTCTTCTTTCTCGAGGCCGTCGGGCGCACCCTGCTGATCGCGGTCATTCCGCTGCAGGCGCTCGACATCCTGGGCAATGCCCGCAACGTCAGCGTGCTTTATTTCGGCGCGAGCTGCTTCGGGCTTCTGTTCAGCTTCGCCATCCCCTGGCTGATCCGCCATATCCGTCGGCGCGGCGTGGTCGCGCTCGGCGCCGGGGCGAACCTTATTGCCGCCGCCCTGCTGGCGACGGAAACGGCGACCGGCTTGGCGCTTGGATTGTGGCTGCACATCGTCGGCACCGCGTGCCTCGAGATTCCCTTCAATCTCTATGTTCTCGATTACGTCCGCCGCAAGGAGCTCGGCCGGTTCGAACCTAACCGGATTTTCGCCGCCGCCACCGGCTGGACCCTGTGCCCCGCGCTCGGGGTCGCGCTCAGGGCCCACGTCGCCCCGTGGGCGCCGTTCGCCGCCAGCGCGGCGGCGGTTTTGATCCTGTTTTTCTATTTCCGCCGGATGCGCGGCACCGACGAGCCGCCCCGGCCGCCCGTGGTGCCGGCCAATCCGCTGCGCTACGTGCCGCGTTTCTTCGTCCAGCCCAGGCTCCGTCTCGCCTGGACGCTGGCGGTGGGGCGAGCGGGATGGTGGATGATGTTTTTCGTCTACGCCCCGCTTTACGCGGTCGCGGCGGGTCTCGGCGAAGTGGCGGGCGGCACTATCGTGTCGGCCGGCGGCGCCGCGCTGTTTTTCACCATTCTTTGGGGATGGATGGCGCGCCGCTACGGAATGCGCAAGATGCTGGTCGCCGGCCATGCCGGGGCTGCGGTCTGCACCGCGGCGGTCGCGGCGGCCGGAGGCGAGCCGCTGATCGGCGCGTATCTCCTGGTCGCGGCGGCGCTGGCGGCGAGCGTGATCGACGGCGTCGGGAATTCGCCTTTCCTGCGCGCGGTCCATCCGCTCGAGCGCGCCGAAATGACCACCGTCTTCAACACTTTCCGCCACGTGGCGCAGATCGTAACGCCGGGCGTCTTCGCCATGCTGCTCAACACATTCGACTTAGCCGCGGTCTTTTTGACCGGCGGCGCGTCCATGGCGGTGCTGGCCGCGCTCTCGCTTTACATTCCGCGGCGCATGTAAGCGCCGATTAGGCGGGCTGGGTCAACAGGCGGTCGACGTAAAACCCCTGGTAGAGCCTGACGCCCAGTTCCTGGCCGACGTCGATCGCCGTCTGATCGTCGACGCGCGAGAAAACGACGCGCACGCCGGCCTCCTGCAAGGCGTGAACGTCGTCGCGGCGGTCGGGCAAAACCGTTTCCGCGTTCTGACGCCAAAAGACCTTGGCCATCTCGACCTGCAACCGGCTGAGATTGACCAATCCGACCGTCTCCGGAAACATGGCGTCGACCGCGATGCGGCCGCCGTGCGAGCGGATCAGGTCGCAGGCGACCGAGAACTCGTCGAAATTCTGGATGATGTTGGCTTGGCGGAATTCGAACAGGATGTTGCCGAATGTCGATTCGTCGGTCGCATCGAGGAATTCCTCGAACCCGCGCGTGAAGACGCTTTCCACGTTCATGTTGAGCGAACAATTCACGCCGTCGGGATTGCTCTGGCGAAACGACGTCAAGACAATCTGGTCGAGCAGGATGGTGAGCTGATTGAACAGGTTGCCGCTGCCGCGCATTTCGACGCCTTTCAGGGCATGGCGGCGCAGCAAGTCCATGCTGGCGTAGTATTCGCGCATGATCTGGACCGGCGGCTGACCGGAGGCGATTTCGGAAATCGGCTGCGCGCGGATGAAGGCGCGGGCAAAATCGCGGGCGCCCAACTCACGGCTGACATCCTCGACCAATTTGATGTCGTTGATGTGCAGCGAGCGGAGCTTGGTCGGTTGCGGTGTCGGGACGGGCGCGGCCGCCACCGCCGCCAGCGCCGTCGCCGCCACGGCCTGTGGCGACGGATCCGCGGCCGGCACGGGCGCGACGCTCATGCCCGTTTCGGCCTGCGCGAACCGCTCGACCAGGGCGATGGCGTTGCCCAACCGCTTGCCCAGGTTGACGACCCGCAGAAGCCGGGTCTGGTCCACCAAACCGAAGTGATCCGGGAAATGGCGCTGAATCAAGCGCAGGAGATTGACGCGGAGGTCGGTGGTGAGCGCGACCTCCCGGTTCTCGGTCAGCTTGAACAGCAGCGCGCGCTCGGTTTCGCTGAGATCGTACAGCGCGCCGTCGTTGCGGTCGCGGCTGTGGATCAGCGCCTTATTGAAGTCGGACCAGAATTCGGGTGTCGTCTCGGTGGTCGGCAGCACGCTGATCGACACCAGCAGCAAATGCGTTTTTTCAGGACGCGATTTACCGACCCAACCTTGCAACAGCTCCAACAGCCGCGACGGCGACTGTCCGAGCATCGGGATAGCTTCATCGTTCATCGGCTACCGGCTTCGAGGCTTATCGCCCGTAAGGCCCCCCGCACACGGCGCGCTGGCGCCGCCCCGCCGCCCTTTTGATCAGTATGGCACAGGAACCAACGGAATGAAATTGACCTCGTCCGTCCGGCGGCGGGCGGGTTAACCAAAATCGCGTGGAACGGGAAAGGTGGTGGGCGCACCAGGACTCGAACCTGGGACCCGCTGATTAAGAGTTAGTTCGGGTCGTTTTCGCCAGCTTTCGATCCTTTTCGCCAACACACGACAACTTACTGATTCGACTAGCACTAAACACCAACCCGCCTACATTTGGTTTCGCCACCCTACGCCACGCTTTCCTCTCTGGTGGTAGCCCGGTGGTAGCCCGATGGAAGCAACGGAAAGTCCAAGGAGGACACACATGCTTACTCGCAAGACAGTCACAAAGATAAGTGTCGATCAGTTGCAGCCCGGAGCAACCATCTGGGACACTACGCTGCCTGGCTTTGGCGTCCGGGCCCGGACAGGAGCCAAGACTTATTTCGTCAAAATACGCATCGGCGGCCGCCAGAAGTGGATCACCCTCGGCAAGCACGGTCCCCTGACCCCGGAAATCGCGCGTCGGGAGGCTTTCCGCATTCTTGGCGACGTTGTTGCCGGCAACGATCCGCTGGCCGCAAAAAAGCTGAAACAGATCGAAAGCCTTACCGCCTTCGACCGGCTGGCCGAGGATTACGTCAAACGCGTAGCCATGAAGCAAAACCGCTCCTGGAAGGAAACGGAACGGATTTTCAAGCGATACGCCATCCCGGCTTGGAAGAACCGTCCTGTTAGCGAGATTACCCGCGCCGACGTCGCCCGTCTGCTCGACCGCATCGAGGACAAGAACGGTCTGGTCATGGCCGATCGGGTTCTGGCCCAGATCAGACGCCTCTTCAACTGGCACGCCACCCGCGACGACAAGTTCATCTCCCCTATCGTCCAGGGCATGGCCCGGGTCCGTCCGCGGGAAGGGCCAAGAACACGTATCCTCTCAGATGATGAATTACGGGCGTTGTGGAAAGCGACGGAGGATACCCAACCGACGCTGTTCGGCCCCCTTGTCCGGCTACTCCTCTTGACGGCCCAGCGTCGGGACGAGGTTGCGTGTGCCAGCTGGTCCGAGATCGTCGGAAACGAATGGATCATCCCCGCAGAGCGTTACAAATCCAAACGCGCCAACACCGTGCCTTTAACCGCGACTGCTACAGCTCTCTTTGGGGCCCTCCTCAAGAGCGGTCCATACTGCTTCACGACCGACGGGGAAAACCCGTTTTCCGGCTTTTCCAAGGCAAAAAACGCCCTTGATAGGAAGATGCTGGCTACCCTCAAAGAAGAAACGGCAACCCGGGGCGGAAGCCCAGACGACGTAAAGCTCGAGCCCTGGGTTCTGCACGACCTACGCCGAACCGCCAGAAGCTTGATGTCGCGCGCAGGGGTGTCGTCGGACGTGGCTGAGCGCGTTCTGGGCCACGCAATCAACGGCATTGCGGGGGTCTACGATCGCCACGACTACAAAAACGAGAAGGCCGAGGCCCTGAGAAAGCTATCGTGGCTCGTTGAAAGCATCATAAGAAGCCACGAGACTAAACCCCAGTTGAGGGTCGTTGCCTGACGTGCGAGGCGCGAGGCACCTGGCGGCGGGATGCTTGTCGCTCCTGCCGCCGGCGCAGCCTTATGTCGCGGCGAAGATCACGCAACAACCCTCGCGTAGTGATCGCCGATCCCTTTTCGGCAAGTCCAAAGCTCTCGGCCGCCCTGTTAACCAGCACGGCCGTTTCCATTTGATAAACCATCTCGGATTCACGGATTTGCCGGCACAAGCGCAGGTAAGCCTTGAGATGCATCCTCATCGGCCGAAACGGGATGGGGCCGAATGTCGACGAGTCACCCAAAAGTTTTCTAAGTTTAGACGCACGTCTAAGGGCACGCCTCCCCTCTCGCTCGCGTTGGCAAGCATAGCCGAGCTTCGCACAGCGCCGGCAAAGTAACTCCCCCCAAGACAAGTAAAGAAACCGTGCCCGCAATTGACAGCGGGGACAGAAAAAACAGGGTCTCGCCAGATCGATTCCGCACCCCTCGATAACCGCTCGAACTTCGGTCTCTATAGGTAGAACCGCCACGCCCTCAATCCGAAGACGCAACCGGCTATCCGCTTCAATAAGGGCCAGAATGCGCCCCAATATCGTATCCCTCTCCCCATCCTTCCACTCAATCCGAATGCCCGTCCCAGGAGGGTGCTTCAAACCCGCGCGAAACCAAAAAGCGTCCATACGCCAAGTCTGTTCCACTAAGCCTTTTGTTTTGTGCGGTTGACCGGGGTGGGTGTCGAAATTCACGGGCATATTGAGAGCCTGCTCTGCTATACGATTTGGGCCCCATATGAAGTTATGAGCCAGTTCAGTTCGGTGCCTCTAAATAAATCTTATCTAAGCTGTTAGCTTCAGCCGCTGTTCACAGCACGCTTATCAATGTATTGAGTGTTCCCTAAATCAGGGCTGACTTCTTCCCAGTCATAGGCCCGCCCCAATACATTTTTCTCAAATTGCTTGCGCACATCACTTAGGCGAGGGAACCGATAGCAATTCACAATGCCTGATGAGTTGTTAGATTGATTCCCAGCAGAATTTGAATTAGCAGTATCACATTGATAAGGATTGTGATCTGGTTTTGCCTTAACACGATAACAGCCCAAATCTACTTTTACAAATCTTCCAAACTCATGTTGTGATTTTGGATGGCTTTTTGAATTAGCGCGCTCCCAGTGTCTATAAGCAGAAAATATTTCCTGGCAAGACACTGTTAAACCATTCCTAAAATCGAGAACAATTGTAGAGAGCGATGTCCCCAGGAAGCTTTCACGTATCTCATACGTATTTCTTCCTTCTTTCAAAACTTCAAAAAAGAACCTTTGAATGGGGCTAAACGATGCAATGATTTGCTCGATCAGATCGGAGGTAATGACTGGGGCCTCAAACGGATTGAATTTTGATATATCCCTGTTCAATAACCAATGCATCAAGGCAGACAATCCACCCTCGCTATTCATCCAATCTGCAAGCTTTCGGAAATATGCGCTATCACCAACGCGTTCATCAGACACCCTACACACAAGAAAGCGCCTTTCCCCTATAGATGCGGGAACAACCCACGATTCATTAGATGTAATAAATAATCGAGAATATGAGGGACTTTGCCTCGGTTGACGAAACTTTGCTTCAATATTTCTTGAGGGTGCCGTGATGAGGTCCTTCAGTACGCCTTCACCAGCTTTATCGCCCGCCCAAAACGCTTCCTCTGCCTGAATTAGCAGGGCATTACCCAATTGAGCATCAAATTTGCCAATCAGCCTGGCGCTTTGCGAAATGGATAAATAATGGTCTTTACCTACAATTCTACCAAGCACCTGCCCCACTAAGCTTTTGCCTGCCCCCTTCCCCCCAAGCAAAACAACGGCAAAAGTTGGCTTTTCATTGGGTTTTTGAACCAGGTGAGCGCAAAAATCGTGAAATGAATCCGCAATCTTTTTGTCGCCATTTGCTACAACGTTTTCAACATGATCAAGCCACGGATCAATATCCCCTTTGATCGGCTGAACAGGCCACCCCTTCCAAATATTTAGCTTATTTTTAACAACGCGATCTTTGCCTGGCTCAAAAACAATTCCGTCATACTCTTTTCTATGAGGTGATACCATCCACAAAGAAAAATGTTTAACTGGCTCACCATCTATAAAATGCCGGTGAGTTGCGAAAAAACGCGCAGCATCTTGTTGCGATGCCAATACGATTTCTTCATTTTTCTGGATGGCTACAAAAAACCTCCCCTCGTCGTTTATAGCGGCGCACGTTTCATTCAATTTTTTTACAGCCAGATCATCCAAAAGTTCACTAACCTTAAATCTTCTGATTTCTGCCTGTATAAGATTGCAAACAATTTCATCAGTTGAAATCGAGTTTCTCTTTGCCAGTCTTTTTATCAATGGATGGGAGGCAAAAATTTCTGGGTTTCTGATAAGACAGTTCAACCAAGGGCTTTGGGAATAAATTGCCGCCCACAACTTGTCGTAGAAATCGGCCGTAGGTTCAACGTTGATGGCATTATTATTTGCAACGATCTCGTTAACATCGCTGCTTGCCTTAAGCTCACCTTCGCTTAAGTCGCCAGAAAGAAATTGCGCGAAGAGATCATCATCCTGCATGGCGCAGTTCCTTTGCGTCTTTTTTTATTGCTAATTAT